>JALJPA010000085.1 GCA_022969215.1 Colwellia sp.
GATACTTAGCGCTAAATTGACTGATAAAACTAATGGCTAAGTCTGCAATATCTTCAAGGCGTTCGCGCAGGGGCGGAATAGTAATTACCAAGGTATTTAAGCGATATAACAAGTCTTGACGAAAAGCTTGCTTGCTCACCAACTGCTTAAGATCGGCATTGGTGGCGCTTATCAGCCTAACATCAGCAACTTGCGTTTGGCTTGAACCTAAAATTTCGAATTGGCCGGTTTCTAAAACCCGTAATAATTTAGGTTGCAGAGTTAATGGTAAGGAACCAATCTCATCAAAAAACAAGGTGCCCTTATCGGCCAGTTGAAAGCGACCGATGCGATTTTGTTTGGCATCGGTAAAGGCACCCTTTTGATGACCAAATAGTTCACTTTCAAATAAACTATCAGGAATGGCCGCCATATTTACGGTAATAAGTGGCGCATGCTGGCGTAAAGATAATTGGTGAATACGCTCGGCTAGCAGTGATTTACCGGTACCATTTTCACCTAAGATCAAAATATTGGCATCGGTTGGTGCAATTTGTGCTACCAAGGTTTCAATGGCCTGCATGCTAGGAGATTGACAGACCCAAGCTTTTTTACTCTCTGGGGCGAGTAGTTGTCGATAACCTTGGTTTTGCTCTTTTACCCGAGAAAAACTTAATTGTTGTTTGATACTGTTTAACAGTTTTAGTTTATTCCATGGCTTTTCGATAAAGTCATTGGCACCTTTTTGCAATCCTTGTACTGCCAGCTCGATTGAGCCCCATGCTGTCATCAATATCACTGGGATATTGAGCGGCTGTAATTGCTCTAAAATGGCTAAACCCTCTTGGCCACTGGTAGTATCACGAGAGAAATTCATATCAAGCAGCACTAGATCGGGTTGCTGGCGATTGCTTTGAATTATGATCTCTTTAGCATTTTCGGCCTCAATGATCTGGTAACCCTCAGAGCTAAGTAATAAATTTAATGCTAAACGAATATCTTCATCATCATCAGCGATTAAAATGGTGTGATTTTGCATAAGGGCTTCCATAAGAAATTAAATGGTTGATTTTTATTATGTTTATCAATAAATCTAAAAGAAAAGGAAACGAGGTAAGTCGTTTCCTTTACTAACTCTAAGCTTTATCTGCAGGTATTAACCCTGAAGGCTTTATCTGAAGGTAATACCTAGTAGCTATTAGTATGCCAATTACCTAGGTGGATTGGCTAGTGCTAATAGCAATTCTATTAAATTTACTCTTCCCGTAAAGCTTGCATAGGATCGCTACTGATCACTCGCCATGCTGGCATAATGACCGACAAAATAACGATAATAACTAAGGCGGCATCTAAGGTGGCCATGGCTAACCAGTTGAAGTCGGGTAACATCTCTAAGTGTTGAGATATTTGTGCATAGCCCAATACTGAGATAATAAAACCTAAACCTAAACCTACCACTAACATAACAAGCGCATCTTTAAGAATAAAGTTAACCAATTTAGCTTGTTTCGCTCCTGTAGCCATACGTACGGCAAGCTCATATTTTCTATGGTTAGTGGTCATTTGTGTTAAGCCCGCAACACCGATAGCCGCAAGGAAAAGTGTTAAGCCGGTCATGGCTAATACTATCCATAAACTTAGGCGCTGGTTTAGTGTTTGTCTCTGCCAAACATCATTTAATGACTCCACCGTTACATTAGTTAAACGCGGGAATTGGCGTTTAACTGCATTTGTTAACATCGCAGGTGTTACGGTTTCACCTTCAGGCAACATCACAGTGAACTGCATGGTAGTGCCGGGTCTTATTCTATGAGAGTAAATTGCCGGTAAACCTAGCGGGTCTGCAGTACCCGTTTGACCTATGGTATTTGCAACAATGCCAGTAACAATTGAAGGAGGGATTGAGCTATCAGGACTCGTTTGAATAGTTTTGCCGATAACCTCAGCATAAGTTAGCTGTGAAAATAATAGTTTTGCCATATTTTCATCAATGACAATTCGATCTTCATCATTATCGATTTGCGCTTGACTGACATTAGCACCCGCTAACATAGGGATATTAAAGGTAGAGAAATACTTCGCCCCTAAGGTTTTTATTTGGTGAATAACCCGCTGACCTGAGGTTTCATCGCGAAAGGCATTTACCCGTAAAGAGCTAGACAAAGGGCCATAGTTAGGTGCTATAACTTGGCTATTGCTAACTTCTTCTTCGATTAAACGAGATAAGTCATCAAGCAACTGTTTAGCTTCACTCTTGCCGTAATCGTCAAAGCTATTTAATTGCGTTACGTATTCTTCATCGCTAACGGTTACGCCAATTTCATAACTATTACCAAGTTCATAACCAAGATCCTGGTAAACGGCCTGATAGCTTTGCATAGCGATCATCACCGAAGCGGTCAGTAATATCGAAGCAATAGATAATTGCAGCACCATTAATACCCGGCTTAACCATTGATTGCTTTGTGCCTGAATACCTTTACCACTACTGTTTAAGTTGTTGCCTAAAGCCTGTTTATCAATATCAACTAGGGCTAGCGCACTAAATAAAACGCTTAACACTAAGATGATGGCGACTGAGGCAAGCATGGTAGTACCATCAATAGCAATGGCATCCATCATAGGTAAGCTATCACCGGCAATTAACGGCAAACTTCTTATTGCCCAGCCGGTAACTAATAAACCGGTTAATGCCGCGAGCACAAAACTTGGTAGATTTTCAAGTAATACCAGTAAACGCATTTTTGTTAGACTGGCGCCTAAGCTTATTTGAATAGCGAACTCTTTGGTTCTGCCTTGGTAATGGGCGATAAATAAATTAAGTAGATTAAGCGTCGCCATTAATAACAAACCGATAACCGCGGCAAATAAAGCAATAAGTAAACTTTCGGTTTCCCCTAACATATTGCTGCGATAGCGACTGCCCTCGGCGACTTTATTGGTGTTGTTCATAAAGTCCATAAACAGTTGTACTTGCTCACCATCAACATTGCGGGTGACATAGTCTTCTAACCAGGCATCAACTTGTGCTTGTGTTGGCAGTTGTGCTTGGCCTTCAGCTGATTTTAGAATGAGGTTATCAATCTCATTGCTGATATTACCGACGCTATCCGTTTGCGCTTTTACCTTGGTTAGGTTGGCGATAAACCACACTTGTTGAGGTAAAATGGCTTGGTTACTTTTAATCGCCATCACATCTTCAATGACACCGGCAATGATATAGTTTTTATTGGTAATGGTAACTTGTTTACCGATGACAGATTTAACACCAGCAAAAGCATTTTGCCAAAGGCTGTCTGATATCCATACGTATTTTTCTGGTGACTCAATGGTGACATCATCTCCCAGTAATAGCTGGCTACCTAACACTGAAATAATGTTACTAGAAGCATCGTAACGTGTGGTGGCAAACGTGGTGTTATTGACGACGACATCTTGCTCTGACGGGGCAATACCGGCCCATTCACCTAAATCGCCAAACTGTTCACTAAAATCGACCAAGCGACTCATGTTCCAATAAGACACACTTAAGGTATCCGACATATTAAAGCGATAGTCAAGGGTTTGCAGCGACGCCTCATTTTTAACGCCTTGCAATGGTTGGTATAACAAGGTCGATGAAATTGAAATAACACTTAATACTGCGCCTAAGGTTAAACCTAGGGTTAAGATTAACGGCACGCTTAAGCGCGGTAATGAAAATACCCGTGTTATGCCTTGATATAAGGCTTTTTTCAATAAACTCATGCAACCCCCTGCAATGACTTTTCATTTGTCTCAACTGTGCTTAAATCGGCGCTTACATTAGCGTTGATTTCTGCAACAATCTGGCCATCCAATAACTGAATTTGGCGGCTAGCACAACGTGAATAACGGCTATCATGGGTTACCATAACAATCGTTGAGCCGTCTTTGTTTAGTTGCGCTAACAAGGACATTACCTGATCGCCATTTTTACTGTCTAAGTTGCCCGTTGGCTCATCAACTAGTATCAAGTCTGGTTTGCCAACAAGCGCACGAGCAATAGCAATACGTTGTTGCTGACCACCGGAGAGTTGATTCGGTCGATACTGTTGACGGTGTAACATATCAACCTGGCTGAGTACTTCTTCTACTCGCTGTTTTATTTCTGCTTTTTTACAGCCTCTGTGCTCAAGGGGTAATGCCACGTTTTCAAATACCGTTAAGTTATCGATTAAATTGAATGATTGAAAAACATAACCAATATGTTCATTACGAATTTGCGTACGTTGATCTACTTTTAAGTCATTGGTGGCAATATTAGCCAGCTGATAATCACCTTCACTGGCAGAATCCATTAAGCCCATGATCGATAATAAAGTAGATTTTCCACAGCCAGAAGGGCCGGTAATGGCAACAAACTCACCTTGGTTTATTTCTAAACTGATGCCTTGTAAGGCATGGGTTTCTATTTGCTGACTATCGTAACGCTTGTGAATGTTTATCATGGTAACTATATTTTTCATGGAGTATTCCTTAATGCTGGTATCTGTTGCTTTATTGTTTAACTGACTATTTAGTTCATTATTCAACTTACTATTCAATGATCGTTAGTTGTTGGTATTTATTATATTGTTGGGTGTTACTACTCACTAGCTGTTCGCCAGGTTGTAAGCCTGAGGTGATCACTAATTTATTTTTCGAAAGCTCACCGAAAGTGACTGTTTTTTGCACTAATAAGTTGTCTTGCGTACGGACAAAAACGCTTTGTTTACTGCGTGGGCGAAAACCTGGTACTTGTTCTATGTAGCTTGTGCCTTGTTGATGTCTAACAAAGACTTGTGCTGAAATTGATAAGGCGGGTCGGGCATTAGAGGTTAATTTTTCATCGATTACCGCTTCTGCTAAGACTGAGCCATTGCTGACCACGCTCTCTATACGGGTGATATGCCCCTTGATGATGCCTTTTTGCGTATCTATTAATACCGGCGCATTGATATCTATTTGATCGGCTTGATTTTGTGGTAAACGTAAGCGGACAATGAGTTCTTCATCACTACCAACTTTTGCTAGCGATTGACCTAATTGTACACTTTGCCCTAATTCAACTTCTAAGGTTTGCAGTGAGCCCTTGATGCCGGCTTTGACTTTCATATCATCAAGCTGCTGTTCAAGTAAGCTAACTTGTGCTTGTTGCTGGGTAATAATGATATCGCGCTGGGTTAACTGATGACCTTGCATTTCGATGAATTGCTTATATTTTTTCTTTTCAAAACCTAGCCTTCTACTTTCCTGTTTTACCGCTAATTTAGCGCGTTGCAATTCTATTTTTGAGGAAACACCAAGGTCCATTAGGTTTTCGTTTACCGATAGCTCAAGCTCGGCTTTTTCAATTTCAGCTTCAATGTCAGCAATGCGACCTTGATAATTTAAGCGTTCACTTTGTTGTTCATATTTAAAGGCCTCTCGTTGTGCTAATTGCTGAGCGAGTTGACCATTAGCTGCATTAACTTCTTGCACTAACCTAGGATTAGTTAAATGTAGAATTACAGTGTCAGGGCTAACTTTCGTGCCAGGGCGAACTAGGATTTCAGCAACCTTACCGAGTGCCGGCGCAGTTAACAGGCGTTCTTTTGCTGAGGCGAATTCGCCATAGGCATTAGCATAAATATCTAAATCACCTTGAGCCACCGTTTGGAAACTCAGCTGACTTAAGGCTACAGACTTGGTTGCTTTACCACTGACACTATAACCTGCATAGGCCATTAATAAGGTAAAACTAGCGATAGCAGTCCATTTCTTCCAAGGTTGTTTTTTTGTTAAGGCAATTTTCATAAAGTTTCACTGTGATTTTTACTAGATATGAATACTAATGAAATAACCGTGCCAGAAGTATAATTATAATTAAAACAATTGGTTAGTGTTTTTGTGGACTTTCTACTCACTCAATATGTTCGTTTTTAAAGGGCTCATGTTCGAAAGTGAATTCATTTATGAGTTTATTTATGAACGGGATGCCAGTCTTGTTGGTAGGAGGTGGTCGCCTTATTTATCCTGGCGGTTGTAATGTGGTGTAATGTTATCTCTTTGGCATCTGGGATAGGTTAACTAAGTTGTCGAGAAAAAAACTCTAGCAATGGGAAGTGGTGTTTAGGTGTTAATCACAAGGTAAATTGATTTGCATGTTATTACTTGAACAAGCTGAAGTTTGTTGGTAACAGGGGTATTATATGCGGCATAGTAAATAGTTTTTAAAGTTGTGCCAATGTTATGTCTAGACTGTGCTTAGGTTAGGTTTATCTAGCGATTTTATAACTTCATCGATGCAGAGCAGAAAATATGATTGAAGCGCTACCACTGACCATTAAAGTAAATAATGACTTATTCGACAAGTTATCCAAAATAAAATCCATTAGCAATAAGCTTGAGGCACAGTTTAATTTTAAAACCTTAACCGCTAATTGGTATGGCAACGAAGATGATATTTTAATTATTCAGTTATCTTTAGA
This sequence comes from Colwellia sp., assembly GCA_022969215.1. Taxonomy (GTDB): domain Bacteria; phylum Pseudomonadota; class Gammaproteobacteria; order Enterobacterales; family Alteromonadaceae; genus Colwellia. Next base: position 6,450 of record JALJPA010000085.1, read on the forward strand.
AACGCCCGCCAGTTTTAATAAGCGGCAAAAAGAGATGGGTAAATTAACAGCTAGTGAAGTCACTGTCAGTCATTTCTCTGATGACGTGAACAGTAGCTTTAATGAAGCTGAGCAGCAATTACTTTGTATTATAGCGATTACTGACTCAGAGCTAACTTTACTCGAATTGCAGCCAAAGATACTCACTGGCTTTATCGAGAAAAAGTTAAATAAAGTACTGAATTTAATCGCTCAGCAGCAGGGTTTGGCTAGCATATGATTGTTAGCAACTCTGGGTGTAAATAAAGTTTATGGCTATTAATACCACACGCTTAGACCGCTTTATTAGTGAGTTCTGCAAAATTAACCGCAAAGCTGTACGTTTGGTTTTAGCGCAAAAACGCGTTTATGTCGATGGTGTGTTAGCGAGTGATATTGCGCAACTTGTTGATCAGTTTTCACATATCACCCTAGACAATGCGGTCTTACAAGCGAATGAAACATATTACATTATGCTCAATAAGCCTGTGGGTGTTGTTTGCGCCACCAAAGATGACAAACATAAAACAGTCATTGATTTACTTATTGGACAGTTTGAGCAGGAAACTCGAGAGAGTTTACATATAGTAGGGCGTCTCGATTTAAATACTTCGGGCTTAGTGTTATTAACTAATGATAGTCGTTGGTCGGAGCGTCTCACCTCTCCTGAGCATAAGGTGAGCAAGCATTACCAAGTGACCCTGGAAAAGCCGCTAACCGATGAATACATCAGTGCTTTTGCCCAAGGTATGTATTTTTCCTATGAAAAAATAACCACACAACCGGCAGAGCTGGAGATTATTTCCCCTTTTGAGGCCAAGGTGATTTTAACCGAAGGGCGTTATCATCAAATAAAACGTATGTTCGGGCGCTTTGATAATAAAGTTGTCGCATTACATCGTTATGCTATTGGCCAGTTGAGCTTAGATGAAACATTAGGCCGCGGAGTAAGTAGGCCGTTATCAGCATCCGAAGTGGTTAACATAAGTGCTTAAAAATGAATCGAAACCCGAAGTTTTTTCTGGTAAGAACTTGATATTGTTAATAACAATATAGGTACTCGCATTTTAGTCTTGCTTGGGTATAATGTCATAGCGTAAAATAATGTTTCAAAGTTAAAGTAATTGTTAATGGAATTGTTAAATGAATAAATCATTGTTATTGGTTGTGCCGGTTATTATCTTATTGGCAAGTTGTTCGAGTGTTGATAATGCCTGTGAAGATGTCACCCTAGCATCTGAACAAATTCAACAGTGTCAGGCATTGCATAAACAAATTGTTAATGCAAAAGGTGATGTACTCATTCGTACTGAGTTAGAGCGCCGCTATCAACAAGATTGTATTGAAATTCGTTATTACCGAGATGAACATCAAGCGGCTATATGCGGTAATAAACATAAGATAAAAGCAGTGAGTAAATCAGCTGAAATAGAAGCGCAGCAATAAGCAAGCTCCGTTATGTTTGTTAATCTATTTATCAAATGCTTAAGCGAGACGAGAGCGAAATAATTAAACGGTATGGTAATTTTGAAAGTAGAAAATCAACAGGCTAATATGAGTAAATCTGCAGAACAGTTAATACATGCTAAAGAAGCAAGTATTGTTAAGCTGTCTGAAGATGTTGATTTTTTAGAGAAACAAAATGCCGACTTACAAGCCCGTTATACCGCATTATTTAAACTTAATCACTTATCACAAGAGTGTAATGATCTAGATAGCTTCTATCCGCAAGTGCATAGCACTATTGCCTCGTTGATGACAGCGGAAAATTTTTTTATTGTCTTATACGATCAAACGTTTGACACCCTAGAGTTTGTTTATTTTATTGATGAAAAAGATGAAAAACCACCAGGGCTTATCGATTATCAAGATTATGAGGGCTCACTTACAAATTTAGTCATTGAGTCGAAACAGCCGTTATTGCTGACGCCAGACTTAGAAAAACAACTGTTTGATAACTATAAAATCAAGCCGTTTGGCGCTCAAGGTAATGACTGGTTAGGTGTGCCATTACTGCACAATGGCCTAGTAATAGGCACAATCACCATACAAAGTTATGACGAAAATATTCGTTATAACGACGCTGATTTAAATCTTCTTACCTTTGCCGCTCAACATGTTGTTGGTGCTATGGTGCGTTTACAAGATCAGCAACGCTTAAAAAATGCGGTTAATGCCCGTACTAAAGAGTTAATGGCGCAAATTCGTGAGCGAGAAAAGTCAGAATTATTACAAGAGTCATTATATCGAATATCCGAGTTAACTACGGATATCGAACTCGATATAGATACCTTCTATAGTAAGGTGCACAATATTATTGGTCAGTTGATTAATGCTAAGAATTTCTTCATTGCTAAATATGAACATGATAGCCAAATGTTGTATTTTTCTTATTATGAAGATGAACATCCCAGTAATTTAATTAAAGATTTCCAACCGAGGAAGCTCTCTAACGGCTATTCCGAGTTAGTGTTGCGCCGCCGAGCAACGGTGTTATTGACCTATCATGAAATGATGAGCTTGCATCTTGCCGGTGAAACGGCTAAACCGCAAGACGATATCCATTCTTGGCTTGGCGTGCCGCTGATATATTCTGGGCAGTTACTCGGCGTTATGGTGCTACAAAGCTATCATTATAAAACTACTTACAATCAGCAAGATGCTGAACTGCTTAATTTCGTTTCTAACCATGTTTCTGTGGCGATTAAACGCCGAGAGTTAGCCGATTTTGAGCGACGTAGTCATGAATTACTTGAACAGCAAGTTAAACTCCGCACCTTGGCGCTTGAAGATGAGATTACCCAGCGTAAACAAGCGGAGAAACTATTAAAACACACTGCTGCCCATGATAGTTTAACCGGGCTACCGAACCGAACGGTGTTTCTTGATTTACTCAATCACGCGATTGCCTGTGCTAAGCGCAAAGATGATTTTTCTTTTGCGGTACTGTTTTTAGACTTAGATCGTTTTAAAATAGTTAATGACAGTTTAGGGCATCATGCCGGTGATTTGCTGTTAAAAATAATTGCCCGAGAATTACTGGCAATTGTTCGTGATAAAGATACCGTCGCTCGCTTAGGTGGCGATGAATTTGTCATTTTAATTGAAGACTTACCTTCAAATGATGAAGCCTTTGACGTAGCAGAGCGCATCACCACATTTCTGCAAGAACCCTTTACTATCGATAATCAGTTGGTCTACACGGGAACCAGTATTGGTATTTCGTTTAGCAATAAGCGCTATGATGATGCCAATACCATGCTAAGAGATGCAGATACGGCTATGTATCATGCCAAAGATAATGGCAGAGGGCGTTATGAAGTATTTGATGACAGTATGCATCAAAAAGTACAAAACGCCTTAAGTCTTGAGGCGGATATTCGAGAAGCGATTGCTTGGCAGGAGTTTATTCCTTATTTTCAACCAATAATTCAACTCGATAACCGAGAGCTTAAAGGCTTTGAGGCCTTAGCTCGCTGGCAAAGTACTAAACGCGGTTTTGTTTATCCTAATGATTTTATCCCACTGGCTGAAGATACCGACTTAATTCAAGCCATTGATCTGCAGATTATTGAGAAAGCTTGTCAGCAGCTGAAAATTTGGCAGGATGAGATAGGTTGTGATGACCTTTATGTCAGCTGTAATTTATTTTCTAAACAATTTTTTAGTACTAGCTTACCGCAAGATATTGAGAAGGTGTTGCAAGAAACAGGGTTAGCGCCGCACAACTTACGGGTGGAGTTAACCGAGCGCGCTTTATTGGAAAATGCTGAAATAGTACTGACTAATATGCAAGCCTTAAAGGATATGGGCGTGAAAATATTGCTCGATGATTTTGGTACGGGCTACTCAAGTTTAGGTTATTTACACCGCTTCCCCATTGATGTACTAAAAATTGATCGCTCTTTTATTAGTAATGTCCATGAGCATGAAAATCATAGTGCCATTATTCGCACCATAGTCGATTTAGCGAATAACTTACAAATGGCTACCGTAGGGGAGGGCATTGAAAACTTAGCTGATGCAGAGTTATTACAACAAAAGGGCTGTATATACGGACAAGGCTATTATTTTGCCAAGCCGATGTCGCCAAAAGATGCCACTGATTATATTATTGAGAAAATCGCTAAGTAAATAGTTAATTAGGTATGTAAATCACTAAGTAACTCACTAAGAAATAATTCACTCCCTTCGACAAATTATCAGCCTATAAATTATCCCGTATTCATTCTGATATTGCCTTTCAGTATATTATTCTGCTAATCAAATAAAACACCCTATAATAATTCGGAAAAACCGCAAAATAACCAGCACATTCTGTGGAAGCTAACCTAAAATTCGTTTATATATTTAATGTTGTTACTTATTAATGTCTTATTTATTAATAAGAATTCGACTATAACTAAAGCAGGAATTAGCCTGCTTGCATTTGAGGAAATAGCCATGCTTTTTACTGGTTCATTAATCACTGATTGCCCGATTAGACAAAAAATTCGTGAATTTTATCGTATCGATGAAAATGTTGCCGTTGACCATATTCTACCTATTGCTGAAGTTAACGTTAGCGCCCGTAGTCGTGCTTGGGAACGTGCCCGTAAGATGGTAGTGCAAATTCGTCAAGACCAGGAAGGTAAAGGCGCAATTGATGCGTTACTAAATGAGTATTCACTTTCTTCAGAAGAAGGTGTGGTATTAATGTGTTTGGCGGAAGCGTTATTACGTGTGCCAGACAAACATACTCAAGATGAACTTATTCGCGATAAAATTTCTCAAGGTCAATGGAGCTCTCACTTAGGTGCCAGTGACTCCATATTTGTTAATGCTTCATCATGGGGCCTACTACTTACTGGATCTATGGTTGATTACGCCGATAAACGTAAAAAAGATCACTTTGGTTTACTGAAAAAAACCATCGGCCGTTTAGGTGAACCGGTAATTCGTAAATCAATGAACTATGCCATGAAAATTATGGGCAAACAGTTTGTTATGGGTGAAACCATTAAAGCCGCTACCGTACGCGCAGCGACCAAAGAGCAGCAAGGTTATGTTTATTCATACGATATGCTGGGTGAAGGCGCGCGTACTATGGCTGATGCCGATAAGTACTTTAAAGCCTATGAAGATGCTATTACTGCTATTGGTGAAGTAGCTGTTGCTTCAGGTAAAAATGATCCACGTAAAGTACCAGGCATCTCAATTAAATTATCTGCTATTCACCCGCGTTATGAGTTTTCTCATAAAGGCCGAGTCATGGCCGAAATAGTGCCTAAGTTAAAGGCGTTATGTTTACAAGCTAAGCAATACAATATTGGCTTAACGGTTGATGCTGAAGAATCAGAACGCTTAGATATCTCATTAGATATTATTGAAGCTGTATTTAGTGATAGTGACCTAGGTGATTGGCAAGGCTTTGGTTTAGCACTACAAGCTTACCAAAAACGTGCCATTTTTGTGGTTGAGTGGTTACGTGATTTAACCTTGCGCACGAACAGAAAAATGATGGTGCGTTTAGTTAAAGGTGCTTATTGGGATACTGAGATTAAAAATGCTCAAAAAGATGGCTTAAGTCATTTCCCTGTTTTTACCCGTAAGTCATCTACCGATGTTTCTTATCATGCTTGTGCCAACAAATTATTAGAATACCGCGATACTATTTACCCACAATTTGCCACACATAATGCTTATACTGCGGCAACTATTGTTGAGCTCGCTGGCGATGATAAAGCTGGCTTTGAATTCCAATGTTTACATGGCATGGGTGATTCTCTGTATGATCAAATTGTTAAAGATGAAAGCATTCAATGTCGAATTTATGCGCCAGTAGGCCATCATGAAGACTTACTTGCCTACTTGGTACGCCGTTTATTAGAAAATGGTGCTAACTCATCTTTTGTTAATGCCATTGTTGATGAGTCGCAACCGGTTGAATCATTATTAGAAGATCCGGTAGAAAAAACTCAGCGTTTAAAAGCTAAATACAATAATCAAATCATGATGCCTATTGATCTGTATCGTGGTGAAGAGAAAGTTGAAGGAACGCAAGGTCGTGATAATTCTAAGGGTTTAGACTTAAGCGATATTAATGAACTTATACCACTAAAAGCGTCTTTAGATACATGGTTTGTTGAGCATTTACTTAACAAAAATGATGTGCCTGAAGGCGCAAATGCGGTGATGAACCCAGCTAAGCGCTCTGAAATTATTGGTTTCCATCAGCATGCTAGTAAAGATGAAATGTTGGTAATGATTGATAAAGCTGACACTGCGTTTACTACTTGGTCGCAAACACCGGTCACTGAACGTGCCGCGTTACTGTGCCGCATTGCTGATATTTTAGAACGCCATACCGATGAGCTTATCGCTTTATGTATCAAAGAAGCCGGTAAAGTTGCTCAAGATGGTATTGATGAAGTACGTGAAGCCGTTGATTTTTGTCGTTACTACGCCGCTCGCGCGATTGAATTAAGCGATGATGAAAGACTAGAAGCACGTGGTGTCGTCTTATGTATTAGCCCGTGGAACTTCCCGCTAGCTATTTTCTTAGGGCAAGTCGCTGCGGCAATTGCTACCGGTAATACCGTGCTAGCAAAACCTGCGGAGCAAACCGGTTTAATTGCCTTACGTACCATTGAATTAATGAAGTCTGTTGGTTTACCTGAAAACGTAGTACAAGTGGTTATAGCGCGCGGTAGTGCGGTAGGTAATACTATTATTCCTGATAGTCGTGTGCAAACCGTTATGTTTACTGGCTCGACAGAAACAGGCACATTAATTTCACAAACGCTAGCTGAACGTGGTGGTGACCAAGTACCATTAATTGCTGAGACTGGCGGTCAAAACTGTATGATCGTTGACTCAACGGCTTTACCTGAGCAAGTGGTAGACGATGTTATTTCATCGGGTTTCCAAAGTGCTGGTCAACGTTGTTCTGCGCTGAGAGTACTGTTTTTACAAGAAGATATTGCTGATGATGTTATTACTATGCTGCAAGGTGCCTTAGCTGAATTACATGTTGGTAACCCAGCAAAATTAAGCACTGATATTGGCCCTGTAATTGATCAAAAAGCCCTTGATGCGCTTAATGCCCACGCCGACTATATGAAGTCTCATGGTAAATTATTATACCAATGTGAGTTTTCTGATGAAGTAGTCGATGAAGAAGGTCACTTCTTCTTTGCGCCACGCTTATATGAAATTGATGATATTAGCGTATTAACGAAAGAAGTCTTTGGTCCTTGTGTACATATTGTCCGCTTTAAAGGTGATGAAATTGAAAGTGTTGTTGATAAAATCAATGGCACAGGTTTTGGTCTTACTATGGGCATTCATACACGTATTGAGCAAAGAGCCATTGAACTAGCAAAATTATCGCGTGCCGGTAATATATACATTAACCGTAATATGATTGGCGCTGTTGTTGGTGTACAGCCTTTTGGTGGTCGTGGTCTTTCGGGTACTGGTCCAAAAGCGGGTGGTCCAAGTTACCTAACGCGTTTAGTTAAAGAAAAGGCAACACCAGATGTTAGCAGCTTTAATTTACAGACAGAAAAAATTGCTAACTTAACTGGCAGTGCCGCAGAGAGCCATGAAGCAACACGCTTAATGGACAAAGCCAATTGGGCCGAGAAAGAGTGGCGTTCATCTGAATTAAACACTCGTATTTCTTGTGTTCGTCAGTTACTTGCTAAAATTGCCCACATAGAAATTGTTGATGATTTAGCCGATGATTTAAACCGTACATTAGCAGCAGCACGTTCGCAGCTTATTAATATTGAAAAGCGTTTGAAAAAACCACAAGAATTACCTGGTCCAACCGGTGAATCAAATATTATTTACTTGGAAAACCGTGGTAATATTATTTGTTATGCCGACGAAAAGGTCAGCTTCCACTTCTGGGTACAATCGATAGTGACAGCGCTTGCTACGGGTAATACAGTTATTACCGTTGTTTCTGACTTGTTCTACCAAGAAGCACTAGCCTTTAGAGATAAGTTTAATGCCACTGGTGCCGGTAAAGATGTTTTCCAAGTGGCTAAATTATGTCACTTAGAAACTTTACTAGCTCATCCTGCTTTATCGGGTGTGGTGGTTGATAGTAATAGTGAAAATAAGCACTATGTTAGTGAAAAATTAGCTCAGCGTTATGGCGCTATTTTACCGGTGATAAGTTCTGAGTATTTTGATAACTTAATTCAGCGCTTAATTACCGAGAAAACCATTAGTATAGATACTACCGCCTCTGGTGGTAATACCTCGTTGATGACTTTGGTTGAAGAAGACTAGTATCTTGGTGTAACCACTTTTAAGTGACTTTAAATAAAGCGCGAATTTTTACTGAAGAGTAAAATTCGCGTTTTTTGTTCTTTTTCTGCTAAAGTTATACTAATATTGATATGGCAATACTAGCAATAACCCCTACTAAATAGTGTTTATATGACTAATAACAAAATAAAACCCTTAGATCGTATCGATAGAGTTATTTTATCTACGCTACAAGCCGATGGTAGAATATCAAATGTTGAGTTAGCAAAAAAAGTGAACCTAAGCGCTAGCCCTTGTTTAGATCGAGTTAAGCGCTTAGAAAACGAAGGCTATATTGAGCGTTACGGGGCAGTTTTATCTGCCAGTAAACTGAATTACAGTATGACCGCTTTTGTGCAAGTTACCCTAGATCGCAGCACTTCAGATACTTTTAAGATATTTAAAAAAGAAGTGGTAACCATTAAAGAAGTGGTCGAATGTCATTTGATTGCCGGTGGTTATGACTATTTATTGAAAATTCGCTTTGCTGATATGGAGGGTTACCGGCAAGTATTAGAAAAAATAACGGATCTACCTGCCATTGCACAAACGAGTACTTATATGGTGACAGAGCTTATCAAGCATGACAGTGGCGTACCGTTTGATTAGCTTAACCTTACTTAGCTAAGCTTAGTTTTCGGTAATCGTCTGATTTTAAGATAAAATTAACATTGTTAAGCGGATATAGCTTTGCTATATATTTAAGGTCTAGATTTATAAAATTTTACTTCAAGGGTCTATCTTAAGGAGCGACTATGAACGCACATGAATACGCATTACAAGCTAACGGCTCGTTTGCTCTACCTGATGCCTGCTTTAAAGTAAAAGCCTTGATGGCAGATGACAGCGCTGAAATTTCTGACTTTGCCGATGTTATTGGTATCGATCCTTCGATGACCTCTCGATTATTACAAATTGCCAACAGTGCCATTTATAGCTTCCCTGGCGAAATTAGTACTATTTCGCGGGCGATTACCATCATTGGCACGCAAGCTATTTATAATATGATGTTGGTCGATGTTGCAGCTTCAGCGTTTAAGCACTTTGAAAATCAAGCTATTGATTTAAAACGTTTTTGGCGTATGAGTGTTTATTGCGGCTTGGCCTCTAAAAATCTAGCCATTAGTGCGGGTAAACGTGATATTGAGCGCTTATTTATTGCCGGCTTATTACAAAATTTCGGCGAGTTATTAGTCGCTAAAATAAATCCAGAAGTTGCTCAACGTTGTGAGAAATATGGTAAAAATCAACTACCTTGGCAGTTGCAAGAGCTTGCCTTAGGTTTTACCTATACGGATGTCTCTGCTGATTTACTAAAAATATGGCAACTGCCCGAAAAAATTATTATACCTATTCGCCATTTTAATGCTGCAGCGAGTATCGAAATTAATCAAGATGTTAAAATTCTAAATTTGGCTTCCCGGCTTGCGTTAATTGATAGCCACAGTAGCGAATTTTCTTATGATGATGTTATTGATGAATCGTTATGTCGGTCACTGGGCCTGTCTGCTGAGGATCTAGCGCAAGCTGCCGAGTTTGCCGAAAATGAAGCAACCAGTATTTTATCTATTATGAATCCAAAACTCTTTTCTAAATAAATTATCTCGATTCAAAGGGTGTTTATGCCGCTAATCTAACGTTTTCTAACCAAAACTTACTGAGCTTTGGCTTCTGGATAATCAGTGGTTCCTTTTAAGTGCTCCATTGTCAGAGATTACTTTTCAGCGTTCATTTTCCAAAGGTTATTTTTTAGAGGAATTTTAACTTGAAATACGGCTCGATAAGCTTGATTAAAGTTTACTAAATCATTGTTATCTAAATAACGGGTGTGTGCCTGATAAAAGCTATAACTAAGATAAAGATTTTGTAATGATTTATTAATATCAGCGATGATTTTTTGACCTGAAGGGCCCTTGTTACAAGCGACATAACCAATAATATATCCTGGCGATCCCGCTATCTCTAACGAGTCTAGCGTGATAGTTGTTACTGAATTTTTTAGTGCCTCATTAACACTAATTGGATAATCAATAATGTAATCAATGCGATTTTTTAATAGCATTTTGACCAGCGAAGTAGTGGACTCACCGCCACTCCTAATCACTAGATTATGTTCCGCCAAGCTAGCTATTTGCTTATCTAAGAACACCCCCAAAGACCTGCCTCTATCAATGCCTAAAGTATCAGTAGAATTACTGGTAAATAACGAAGCTAATGATATCAACTGCTGGTCTTTATTTAGGGCACTTTGCGGTAGAGCGTTAGCTATAGAATTTCCTTTATAATAAAGACGTAAATCTAAAGCAATATTAAGCGGTAAACTAAAAATATTATCTCTTAAACGTTCGGGCGTTTTAACTCTATTTGGCGAACAACTGTTGGGAAGTTTTTTTAATAACCTTGCGATACTCGGGCTTTGGGCAAATTCAACGCTAAATTGGTATTGCGGTAAGGATTTCATCAACAAGCGCGTGGTATCTATTACCGTAGAGGTTGGCACACTAGTGGCTTGATTTAACAGACTAGAATTTTTTTCATCATAGCTGAACCAGTATATTTTATCTCGTGCATTGCTCGTCGGGCAATAACAACAAAAAAATAATAAAATGATAATGATGAAAGATTTTTGCATTAAATAGCTGACCTGTAAGTGAGTTATGGTTTTATCTGCTGATAAAACGAGTCATTTAACAGTAGAAAAAGCCCATATGTTAGATGTTTTACTTGAGTCCGTAATTAAGAATATACACAGTAGCACTTTGTTATTTTCTTGATCA
>JALJPA010000086.1:0-8112 GCA_022969215.1 Colwellia sp.
CGTTCATTGGAAGTTTCTAATGAACCTAGTTCTAAAACGTTAGCATCTTCACGGGTAACTTTTTTATTGGGATAAGCTTTATGAGCTGGGGCTGAGTTTAAATAAAAGCGTGCCGGGGATGATTCGTTTATACTTTCAAAAACCACCGTTTTGTTACCAGCGCCAACATATAAGGCTTCTTTATTATTAAGCTCAAACACTTCGCCGTCGACAGTGACTTTACCAGCTTCACCAATGTTGATAATACCTAGCTCGCGTCGGTCTAAAAAGTTATCGGCCTTTAGTGGGTCAATACTGTCTAAACTTAATGATTGATTTTTAGGCACTACACCACCCACTATGTAACGATCATAGTGGGTATACACCAAGTTGATTTTATCTGTTTGGAAAAGATCTTCCATCAAGAAAGCTTCTCTTAATTGCTCAGTACCAAAGCTTTTTGCTTCATTGTGTCCAACCGCATAGCGGGTTTCATATTGTAACGTCATAACGTGCTCTCTTAATATTTCCATGTGAATCTTTTCTAAATAAAAGCGTGTTTATCGGGCCAACCAGCCGCCATCTACCGCCAAAACATGACCGTTAACATAATCACTGGCCGCTGTTGCCAAGAAAGTTACCGCGCCAACTAATTGAGTCGGCTCTCCCCATTTACCAGCAGGAATACGTTTTTCAATATCTTGATTTCTTACCGGATTATCTTGAAGTGCTTGGGTATTGTCGGTGCGAAAATAACCTGGAGCTATGGCATTTACTTGCACATTATTTATCGCCCATTCATTTGCTAGCGCTTTGGTTAAACCAACAATAGCGTGTTTACTTGCGGTATAGGCAGGTACGGTAATGCCACCTTGAAAAGACAACATAGAAGCAATATTAATAATTTTTCCTTGTTTGTTTGCCAACATTTTTTTACCGACTAATTGACATAATAAAAAGGCCGCATTTAAATTAACATCGATCACTTTATTCCACTCATCAAGAGGGAAGTCAACGGCAGGATGGCGCGCAATGGTGCCGCCATTGTTGACCAATACATCAATGTTAGGTACTAACTTATAGGCTTGTTCAATAAGATTTCTTATCGCTTCAGGATCAGATAAATCAGCGGCTATGGTATAGGCCTTTTGCCCTGTTTCGCGCACTAAATCAGCTGTTTCATCAACGCCACCTGCTCTTGAACTACTACAGATAACATCAGCTCCTGCCTGAGCAAGTCCGACGGCAATCGCTTGACCTAGCCCCCTGCTTGCTCCCGTTACGAGTACCGTTTTTCCGGTTAAAGAAAAAATATTTTGATTAGCGTTTGTTTGCACGCTTGCCTCCATTAAAAGTGATAAATATAAAATACAATTATTTTCTATTCGCCTTTAATACCACTATGTTGCTGAAGACAGCAATGGTGACTTGAGGTAAATTCCATATTAGAAACTATCAGGGTGAATTACTCGATATTCATTGAAAATATGACGGAAAAGTAGCGATAAAGTCGTTTTGGGTTTTTCGGAAAAATGGTCTTGATTGGTGGTAGGGCTAACTATCTATATAGAGCGTAACCTTTGTTATTTCCCTTAGAATATTCATATTTGAACTTACAAATAAAGTGCCATTGTAAGCGTTATCACCCCATGATAATTTGCTCAAAATATTTTTAAGGCCTTTTCACGCTTTGAATGAACTTGTTTCATTGCTCAATAGTTTATCTGCTATCAAATAAACACTCTTTAAGTTTGAATCGAAATGCCTAATTAGGAGTTATACATGACAAATTTAGTTGTTATGGGCGAGTGTATGGTTGAGTTTTCCCCTTTGGCTGAAGGGGAATACAAGCAATCATTTGCCGGAGATGTCTATAATACCGCAGTCTATTTAAAGCGCCTACTTGCTAATGCTAGCAATGTTTCCTTTTTAACCGCAGTCGGTAAGGATTGTTTAAGTCAGCAAATGTTGCAGGCTCTTCAACAAGAAAAAATTAACGGTGAGTTTGTTGAGCAATTACAGCATCAACAAATTGGCGCATATCTAATCGAAACGTCAGCAGAAGGTGAACGCAGTTTTGTTTATTGGCGAGATTCTTCTGCGGCGAAGTCAACCTTGTCGTTTTTGAGTGAAGCATCTAAGAAAAAGTTAATTTCACAAACGGATACTTTTTACTTCTCCGGTATTTCTCTTGCCATTCTAAATCCTCTTGATCGGCAATTATTTTGGCAGCTACTAGATCAATTAAAAAGTGCCGATGTACACATTGTATTTGATTCGAATTACCGTGCAAAACTTTGGCAAAACAGAGACGAGGCTAAAAGCCAATTTAAACAGGCTTTTCGTTATAGCGATGTTATTTTTGCCGGCGTTGAAGATTTTGAACTTCTCTATGGTTTTGGCGCTTTTGATGCTATCGAACAACACCTAGCGCCTTTTGAAATAGATGAAATTATCATAAAAAATGGTGCTAATAACATGATGTGCATAGCCAAAGGTGAATCGTGCATTATTGCCGTTGCTGCGGTTAAAAATGTGGTTGATACCACCTCTGCGGGAGATTCCTTTAATGCCGGATATTTAGCGGCCAAGCAAATGGGGTACTCCTTACCTGCTGCAGTTGAATATGCAGCAAAGATTGCCGCAATAGTTATTCAACATCATGGCGCCATTGTTGCCAACGATAAGTTTGAGCAGCTTGCCAAGCAAATAAATATACCCTCAATGTAGAACGTGTATGAGTCCAAAGCCTTAACACGGGCATTTTAAAATAAAAGAATTGTGCATTGTCTTTTAGATGCAGCCATCAATTCTTTGCCATTCAATAAATAAATTTAGCTGTAAAAGGAAATAAGCATGAGTAACCGATCGTCTTTAAAAAGCTGGCAATCTCTAGAAAATCACGCCCTTGAAATGAAGCAACAGCATATGAATGAGCTATTTAGTCTCGATGAACAGCGTTTTGATAAGTTCTCAATTCAGTTGCCCTCAATGTTATTAGATTATTCGAAAAACGTCATCACTGGCAAGACCATAGATCAGTTAATTGCCTTAGCTGAAGAATGTGATGTTAGTGGCTGGCGTGAAAAAATGTTCTCTGGTCAGCGTATTAATAGCACCGAAGATAGAGCGGTGCTGCATACTGCTTTACGTAATCGAAAACAGACACCGCTTTATCTTGAAGGTGAAAATATTACCGATAGTGTCGAAAGTGCTTTGAGTAAAATGAAGGCATTTACCGAAGAAGTTAGACAAGGGCAATGGAAAGGTTATTCGGGTAAGCGTATTACCGATGTGGTCAGTATCGGTGTTGGTGGCTCAAACCTTGGCCCGCAAATGGTCACTGAAGCACTAAAACAATACAGTGATGATAGCCTCAATGTGCATTATGTTTCGAATGTCGATGGTACGCAAATCGCCAATGTCTTGCGTCCGCTAAACCCTGAGAAAGTCTTATTTATTGTCTCCAGCAAAACATTTACCACAACAGAGACTATGACTAATGCCAGAACTGCACTTAAATGGTTAGTCGCAGCTTCTTTTGATGACAAGGCTGTGGCTAAACATTTTATCGCCGTTACCGCCAACAAAGATAATGCCGTTAACTTTGGTATCGATGAAGAAAATATTTTTGAACTGTGGGATTGGGTCGGCGGTCGATTTTCTTTGTGGTCGGCAATAGGTTTACCTATTGCGCTTGATTTGGGCTTTGAAAAATTTATTGAATTACTCGAAGGTGCTCATGAAATAGATGAGCATTTTTGCCAAGCGCCATTAACCGAGAATGCACCAGTCATATTAGCCTTGCTCAGTGTTTGGAATTGCACTTTTTTAGGTGCGCAGTCACAAGCCATTTTACCCTATGACCAATCGCTTCATATGCTTTCTGCTTACATGCAACAGGCTGAAATGGAAAGTAATGGTAAGTCAGTTACTTGGCATGGAAAAGAAGTTAATTACCCTACGGTGCCTTCCATTTGGGGGGAATTAGGCATTAATGGTCAACACGCGTTTTATCAATACTTACATCAAAGTAATAATATTGTGCCGGCAGATTTCATTGGTTCAGTAGAGAGTGTCACCCCAGTACAAGGACATCATCAAACACTGATGGCCAACTTCTTTGCTCAAACTCAGGCACTCATGACTGGTGTTGATGAGCAACAAGTTAGAGCCGATTTAAAAGCTACAGGTCGTGTCGACGAGTATATTGATAAAGTTGCCCCACATAAAGTGCACAAGGGTAATCGTCCCACCAATACCATTTTAATGAAACGTATTTCTCCACGCACACTCGGCAGTTTGATCGCCTTATATGAACATAAAATCTTTGTTCAAGGCATTATTTTGCAGATTTGTTCATTCGACCAATGGGGCGTTGAGCTAGGTAAAGGCCTTGCTAACAAAATTCACCAGCAATTAGATCAGCCAAAGGTAAGTATTAATCATGACAGTTCGACTAATGGCTTAATTAACTTTTACCAAAACATCATTTCAGCAGAATAATTCTGCACTAGCTTTAAACACAATTTAAAGATAATTTTTTGAGAAATTCATATGAAAATAATGATTTATGACAATGCCGAGCAAGTGGCTGAACATGCGGCAAATATTATTTGTCGAACAATTAACAGTAAAGCCAAGACCGTTCTAGGGTTAGCAACAGGTCGAACCCCCCTTAAAACTTATCAAAAATTGATTAAAAGTCATAAGCAAGGCTCAGTCGATTTTTCACAGGTATCAAGTTTTAATTTAGACGAGTACCTCGGGGTGAAACCAGGCAGTAACAACAGCTATCGATTTTTTATGAATGAAAATTTATTTAAACATATCAATATCAAATTAGAAAATACCGCGGTACCTTGCTCAGATTCTGACAAGGTTAATCAAACATGCCATCAGTATGAGCAGCAAATTAAGCAATGTGGCGGCATTGATTTACAACTGCTTGGGCTTGGTACAAATGGTCATATTGGTTTTAACGAACCATCGTCTAGTTTTGCCTCTCGTACCAGAGTGGTGGCATTGGCTAGTTCAACGTTATTGGATAATAGTGATTTATTAACAGACCAAGAGCAAACAATTGATAAAGCAATCTCCATGGGCATTGCCACTATTTTGGAGAGTAAAGAAATTGTCATTATCGCCTTAGGAGAAGCTAAAGCACAAGCCGTCGTGTTAGCCATTGAAGGGGCTTTGTCGGCAAGTTGTCCGGCATCTTGTTTGCAAATGCATGGCAATGTTACTTGGTTATTAGATCAAGAAGCCTCATCGCTACTTACCCAAAAACATTATTATCAGCTTAGCCAACAACTGTTGGCTTGTTAGCTGTCTGATTAAGCTCTGGGGTTAAGCTAAAAATATCAACGGTTTAATACTTAACATCTAATATTTAATACCCAAATTCCACTATTGAAATTGTGTTTTGATTATTAATGATAAGGTTGAATTATCGAATAATATCCTGTTGCTTCGAGAGTCTAGCTCTAACAGGCAAAATAAATTATAAGTAATTATGAAGTCCAATTTAGATTTTTCTCAAAAACAGGGTACATCAGCTTGCGCTATCGGCATTGATTTAGGTGGTACCTGTATAAAATATGCATTAATTTCAGCACAGGGCGACATACTGTTTAGCGATGAAGATCCTACTGACGCTATGACTTCAAGAGATAAAGTGTTGGGGCGAATTATAGCTGCTATCGATAAGACTTTGACTGTTGCCAGTCAGTTAGAACTTCAGGTGAGCTGTGTGGGTTTAGGCTCTCCAGGTACGGTAGATATTGAAGCTGGTCAGGTAAAAAGTGGCGCTAATAATATTACGGGGTGGCATGGTTTCCCTTTACGTGATCACCTGGTCAAACAGGTTAATTTACCGGTATATATTGATAATGATGCCAATCTCATCGCTGTAGGTGAGTCCGTTTATGGTATTGCTCAAGAAAAAACGAGTTCATTGGTGGTAACCCTTGGCACAGGTATTGGCGGCGCAATTTTAATGGAAGGAAAATTGCTGCGCGGGACTAATAATGCGTCTGCTGAATTTGGTTGTATGGTATTACCCTTTCATAACGCACAGCAAGAACTCGATGTGGTTAGTTGGGAATCTCTAGCATCGGCAAAGGCGCTAGTAGCCCGGTTTCAACAATTATCAGAACTAGACAGTGTTTTTTATCAACAAGAAGTTAACGGCCGCTTTTTATTTTCAGAGTTCCATAAAGGCAATAAATATGCGGCTAAAGCCATTGATGAAAATGCTCGCTGGTTAGGTGTCGGTATTGCCAGTTTAATTAATATTTTTAATCCAGCTCAGGTGGTCATCGGTGGTGGCATTTCTGAAGCGGGTGAGTTTTATATTGAGAAGATTCGCCAGCAAGTATTTAAAGTGGCGGAAGTTGATTGTAGTGCTAATGTAGAAATTGTTGCTGCCGCCTTAGGAAATAAAGCTGGAGTTTTAGGCGCTGCTTATATGGCAATGAGTTTGACAGCTTGATTGCAGGCTAAGCTTCTAATGAAAAATGGTAAGTAAGTTAAAATAAATGGTGAAAAGAGCCACTATTAAAATTATGAGAGGGTTGTTATGAATCGTATTTTTGTTGTCAGTTTAATTTTACTGGTGTTTTTTGTCATTTCATTTTTGACTAATATATTAGGGCCTATTATTCCTGATATTATTCAAAGTTTTGAATTAAGTTTAGGCTTGGCTGGATTTTTACCTTTTGCTTTTTTTCTTGCCTATGGTGTTATGTCTATTCCATCGGGTATTTTAGTTGAACGTTACCAAGAAAAGCGTGTGATGATGGCTGCTTTTGTTATCTCATCCATAGGTGCATTTCAATTTGCTATGATGCCTACCTTTGTTGTCGCTATGCTGTCACTGTTTATGATTGGTGTTGGTATGGCAATGTTACAAGTGGCAATTAATCCCTTATTGAGGGAAGCAGGGGGTAAAGAAAACTTTGCCTTTAATTCAGTACTCGGGCAGTTATGTTTCGGTGCTGCCTCTTTTTTAAGTCCGCAAGTGTATTCATATTTAGTTGTTTCTTTATCTCAACAACAAGAAGAGTCTTCCTGGTTAGCAAGTCTACAAAGTGTTGTGCCTCAAGACATGGCTTGGGTATCTCTTTATTGGGTTTTTGCTGTGGTGTCATTGTTGATGGTGATCATTATTAGTTTGTTCAATTTACCAAAAGTTGAACAAAGCGAAGAGGATCAAGTGGGGCAACTGGCCATTTATCGTCAATTATTCTCCAATCGTACTGTATTAATGTATTTTTTTGCCATCGCCTGTTATGTCGGAACAGAGCAAGGCGTGGCTAATTGGATGTCACAATACCTGAGTAGTTATCATGGCATAGACCCTCAATTGGAGGGCGCTGATGTGATTTCTTATTTTTGGGGCTTGCTTACTGTTGGTTGTCTACTTGGACTATTACTGTTAAAAGTATTAGATAGCAAAGTGGTGTTAATGACATTTACCGGCCTGTCTATGTTGACCTTGTTGATTGCCTTGTTTGGCGATCTAGATACGGCATTAATCGCCTTTCCTTTAGTTGGCTTCTTCCTATCCGTTATGTGGTCGGTAATATTCTCTTTAGCGCTTAATTCTTTAAGCACACATCATGGTGCTGTCTCAGGTATATTATGTACCGGCATTGTTGGTGGCGCTTTAGTGCCGTTGATTATTGGTAATTTGGCTGAAATTGTTGGTCTACAATGGGCTATGGTGACTTTATTACTGCCCTTATCTTATATTTTCTGGGTTGCTTATAGTGCTCAGCCACTAATCCGTAATCGTACTATATGGAATAAAAACGTGACTCCGGATACTTCTATAGTGAATAGCTAATAATGGTAGTCACAGCTAACTATTTTGAATTATATTGATTTGTTTTTGAGGTAAAGCCCTGATGAAAAAAAGATTATTACTAACTCTATGTACTTCACTTTTGTTATCCGTTGGTTGCGCAGTGCAGGAAAATAATCCAGCTAATGAAGTTAAGGCATACGCTAAGTTTGTACCCGAGCGTGAGGATGACTTTGCTTGGGAAAATGACTTAGTGGCTTTTCGCATGTACGGGCCAGCTTCCAAGTCTATCGGTACTGTTATTGGCGTAGATTGTTGGATAAAAA
>JALJPA010000086.1:8122-17544 GCA_022969215.1 Colwellia sp.
TTCTTGATAAATGGTATGACAATCATCAAAAAGGCATTAGTTATCATGTTGATCACGGAGAAGGGCATGATCCCTATCATGTTGGTGCTTCTCGAGGCTGTGGCGGCACTGCAGTATGGCTAAATGGTAAACCCTACCCAGCAGGGGCATATAAAGCATGGCGAGTTATCAATAGCAGTAAAGAAAAGATCACTTTTGAACTCGATTATGCTTGGCAAATTGACTTAGGTGATCTTAAGGAAACTAAACGCATTAGCTTAGAGTTAGGTAGTCAATTATATAAAGTAGAGTCAACTTTTTTATTGAATAATAAACCGGCGAAAAGCTTAGGGGTTGCTGTTGGTCTTTCCACCCATAATAGTGCCGCAATGACTTCTGCGGATATAGAATCAGGTTGGATAGCTACCTGGGAACAATTAAAGGGATATGCTTTAGGAACAGGGGCTAAAATTGCAGTGGATTTAGTCGATGATATTATTCACATTCCTTCAGGAAACAAAGATGAAAGCCATATTTGGTTAATTTCGCATACCGATGAGCAGGGAAAGTTTCGTTATTCTGCTGGTTATGCTTGGCAAAGAGCACAGCGTATTCAAACGATGGCAGCTTGGCAAAAGTATTTGAAAAACTCCAGCTTAAAACCCTAAGTAGTTTTTCTCATTCAAAAATTTATCTTCGTTTTGATTAACAACAAACCTGCACATGAAGTGTTTCAAGTCTATCCACCTAACTTGCACTAATTACCCAACATACTTGGCTGATAAATAATTTATCAGCCTTTTTTATTTGTATAAGGAAAATATTTATGAAAGATTTGCGCCAACAAGCACTGGATTATCACGCCTACCCAACACCCGGTAAAATTAGTGTTGAACTGACTACCTCAGCTGAAACCAGTCATGACTTATCACTTGCCTACAGCCCAGGTGTAGCAGAGCCATGTCGAGAAATAGCCGCTAACCCAGATGATGTGTACAAATATACCGGCAAAGGCAATTCGGTTGCGGTGATTTCAAATGGTACTGCGGTTTTAGGTCTAGGTAATTTGGGGCCAATGGCGTCAAAGCCGGTGATGGAAGGTAAAGCGCTATTATTTAAACGTTTTGCTGGTATCAATTCTTTTGATATTGAAGTTAAACATAAAACCGTTGAAGACTTTATCAGTACGGTAGCCAATATTGCCGACAGCTTTGGTGGTATTAATTTAGAAGACATTAAGGCGCCAGAATGTTTTGTCATTGAAAAAGCATTAATTGAGCGTTGTAAGATCCCCGTATTTCATGATGACCAACATGGCACTGCCATTGTCACTTCTGCCGGCCTGATTAACGCGCTAGAGATTCAAGGTAAAGATATTAAAGCCGTAAATATTGTCTGTTTAGGGGCAGGGGCGGCTGCAATTGCATGTATGGAGCTATTGATAAAGTGTGGAGCTCAAAGAGAAAAAATTTACATGCTTGACTCCAAGGGCGTTGTGCATACTCGACGTGATGATTTAAACGTCTATAAAAAGTCGTTTGCCAATAATACCGATAAACGCACCTTAGATGACGTAATTAAAGGCGCCGATGTTTTTATAGGTGTTTCTGGACCTAATCTATTAACGGCCCAACAGGTAAAGTTAATGGCAGCTAAGCCAGTAATTTTTGCCTGTTCAAACCCCGATCCAGAAATTAAACCTGAACTTGCTTTAGCAGCTCGAGACGATGTTATTATGGCAACGGGTCGTTCTGATTATCCCAATCAAGTGAATAACGTGTTGTGCTTCCCGTTTATTTTTAGAGGTGCATTAGATATACGAGCTAGAACTATTAATGATGAAATGAAAATTGCAGCAGTACATGCTATACGTCAATTAGCAAAAGAAGCTGTACCAGCTGATGTTTTAACGGCTTCTGGGGTTGCTGAATTGGCATTTGGTAAAGATTATATCATCCCTAAACCTATGGATGCACGCTTGTGTGCTCGTGTTGCTAAAGCGGTAGCCCAAGCAGCGGTAGATTCAGGTGTTGCCGCTTTACCTATGCCAGTTAATTACATGGACAATGATGAGTAACTAAAAATGAAAAAGCCATCAAAATTGATGGCTCTTAGATTATTAAGTTAAACTGTCGATGTTTTTAACTTGCCAGTAATTTGTGCTCTTCTCGGCCAGCAAGGTAAAGTTTAGTTGCTGAAGCTTTGACAATTTTAGCAACTTCAGGAATCATGCTGGCAGTAAAAATTGATGCTGGGGACGTTACGCCTATGGCAGAAATCACCGTACCATGATGATCAAAAATCGGTGCTGCAAGGCAGATCACGTCATTATTATATTCTCTATTGTCCATACCATATCCTTGAGCTAATACCCGTAACGTTTCCTTTTCCATTTCATCGACAGAGGAAATAGATAAGTTAGTTCGTTTTTCAAAACCTACTTCTTTTTGTATTTCAGCAATATCATCGCGAAATAAGTGCGCGGCAAATATTTTACCAGTGCTTGAGCAATTTAATGACGCTAAGGTACCTTTTCGAGAAGCAACCCTAATAGGATTAGGGCTATCACACACTTCTAAGATTAAGGATTTATAACCACTGGGCACAGCTAAGTGAGCGGTAAAACCTGATAATTTTGCCAGTTCACGTAGTACAGGTTTGGCTCTGTTACTGAGCCTACTGGCGGACGTTAATTGCAAACCCATATCTATTAAGCTATTACCGACAGAATATATACGTCCCTGTTTTTCGGTAATCTGCTGAAAACATAAGGTTTTTAAAATTCTAAAAACGGTTGTTCGTGGTATGTTTAACTTGGATTCTATTTCGTTAGCAGCTAGTCCATGCTCAGAATTCGATAGTAAAGTCATGATGTTACAGGCATTTACAAGATTAGGGATTAGATAATCACTCATAATAAAACTCCTAAGCTACATTGTATTTTAATAAAAATAATCAGACTTGTTATGTATTGTTATATCTTGTCTGATTATGTGACCCTACCATTGTGCCTAAATAAATACATAAAAGTAATACTAAATGATCGTCTATTAATACTATACAGTCAAAAAGTGTAGTTATATGGTAAATGTTAGCAACTGACGGCATTGCTTTTATCTATTGTAATAGTATAGTGTTACCACTGCTTTTAGGTGTTTTATTAATAAAACCCAGTATAGGTACTTAAACAGTTTGAATTGCTTACCAGAAGAGGGATTATCATGAAAGCAATCTGTGAAAAGGTCATTCCTTCGTCTGACTGCTCTTGGCGTTTTGTAAAATATGAAATGCCAAATATAGACTTTAATTGGCACTATCACCCAGATTATGAAATATGCTTAACCTTGAACAGTAAAGGTTTACGCTATGTTGGTAATAGTATTGAGGAGTATCAAGAGGTAGATCTAGTTATCATTGGCCCTGATATGCCGCATACTTGGCACTCTAGTTCAAATGAAGATAGCTCAATACAAACTGTCTATATAGCACAGATACCCAAAAATTGGATTAATGGTGTGGTTGAGCAACACCCTGAATTGGCTTTATTGAAAGCAATGTTGCAACAATCAGTTCAGGGGATAGTGTATAGTCAAAAAGTATCACTGCAAGCAGTTGATGTATTTAAAAAAATAGAAACGTCACCACCATTTACTCGTTATGTACTCTTGATGAGTTTACTCGATATGATGAATAACGACGCCGATGCCGCGGTGTTGTCTAATAATTATTATAGTGCCGAGAATAAACCAGAAGTAGATAAATTAGACAAAGTAATTAATCATATATACCAACATTATACTGAATCGCTTTGCGCTGATGAATTAGCGGAATTAGCGCATATGAGCACTAATCATTTTCGTCGTTTTTTTAAAAAAAGAACCGAACGAACCTTAACTGAATTTATTAATCAATTGCGCATAGGTCATGCGTGTAAATTGCTCATTAATAGTAATCTGCCCATATCTGTGATCGGTGGCCGTTGTGGCTTTAGTAATGTTTCCAATTTTAACCGACGATTTTTATTGCTTAAGAGCCTCACACCCAGTCAATTTCGTCAACAAGTGCAAGCGCCATCTGCGGTTTCTTGATTATTCAAATAGGTTTAAATAAACTAAAACCAGCGCTTAATTTTTAGGCTGAGATTAGTGGCTCCATATGATTCTCGTTCTTTATGTTACCTGACCATCCATTGGTTTTTCTCAGTCGTGGTTAGAAAAGCATGCCAAATAACAAGGTAAAAAATGGCCTGACTGCATAGCAGGGAGGCCATTTTATCTGTGATAGTTACTTAGTAAGTTAACGAGTTACTTAAGTCAACAACTGCTTAATATTTATTACTGTAAGTAATTGAATCAGGTAATTTATCAACAAGTTCTTCAACAATATCGCCGCGTGGGGTATTTTTCTCCATAAACAGCGTACTTGATTTATAGCGTCCTGATAATACTACTTTGCCATCAACGATTAAGGTATTTACCCCTTCACCATATAACAAGGCAACGTTACCATCACTGCTGCGAATTTCTAATCGCGCTGGTTGGTTAGGGTCAACCTGTGCAACTACCGTGTAATCACCCGCAGCTACCGTTATCAAATTAGTGCCTGTCGCAGGTAATGCGGCCACCACTTGATTGATATCTGTTGACGGCGTCAATTCAATCACGTTAAGAAAACGTACTGCTGGCATTTGCTCCGTTGTCGTTATACGTGTATTCCAATGACCAATTGTTGGACCAGAGACTATGGTTGAAAGGGCTGAGCTACTAAACAGATTTGCAGTCGCCAAACCAAAACCATTATGCACGCTGATGATGTTATCACTTTGTGCTTTTATTTCATTATGGGCATTAAGCGTATAGGTCCATGTCGTCGCTGCTTCGCTTGACTCAATTTCATCATATATCACCAATATATTAGGTTTTAGATGCACCATGTGTCTGCGGAAGCGATTAACGCCAGTGGCTTCTGGATAAGAGTTCGAAGCATCACCAATCCAGTAGCTCATACGGTCACCGTGAGCAAAACGCGGTAAGAAGGCATAGGCACTTTTATCTCTTCTTTTTTGCGAAACACCATTTGGCATGATCAGGTTAAAGGCTTTTGAATCAGCATAATCTGACATATCACCTTTCTTACGCCAGCCGGTGCGGTAAAACAACGGCTCACCACCATAAGCGGTAGTAAAGGCATTTTGACTGGCATGCGACTTATGTGACGATGAAAACGGTGATGAACGCATCGTGGTCATGAAGTTAGTTGACGGATCTTCGATATTCGAATGCGCGGCAACATAACCCACATCCTTGTAGGCATCAGCCGTTGCTATTGGCGCTGTTACGTTAACAAAGTCTGGCTCAACATAATTCTTCCGAATAGGTAAATATAACCAGCGCTGCCACTCTTCAGCCATTTTCTTAACTTTATTGTCAGGCAGCGGCGTATCGTTATATCGGGCTTGCCAGCGCATCCAACGATTATTTGGGTGTGTATATGAATGCAATTGAGCAACCGCAGAGCCAGGACCACCTCCGGGAGTTGTTGAGTAAGCGTCCCAAGCCGCATCACCATAATATTGTCCTGGATTACCAGGTGCTCGGATATAGCTCATAAACTTCGAATGGTTACGATACCAAGGGTGCATGGTATAATCGAAACCGCTTAACTCACCTAAGATCCAGGGTGTTGCCATTAACTGATCTTCGTTAACACTTAAGTAACCAAAACCGTTATGCCAAGAGCCATCACTACGTCCACCATGTGGTCCCTTGTATAGCCAAAGTTCATAGGCATACTGGAACATCTCTTTTGCAATAGGTTCACGCTCACCAATGGCGAGTGCAGAAAACATAAGGGTGTTGATGGTTTTCTGCACGATATGTGATTCGTAATTCTCATGCTCGTATTTATCAAGCATATGTTTGATCCACGTCTCATTTTTGTGCATCGAGGCATCAAGCATGTTAGTAACTAAATCGGCTTCCATCTCAGGGGGAAGCTCGTCACCCATAAGATCAAGGAAAGCGACACCCATGCCAACATAGTTGCGAACGGCAAACGCGCCATCACCGCTTGGTGGTACATTTTCATATCTTGCTAACGCTTCATCACGATAAACGATATCGCCACTTGCCGCATAAGCAAGCACTAGCTTGGCTACCGTATCAGAATTGGCAACGTTGTTAGTTAAAATACTATCGGCGTGGGCAATAAAGTTATCCGTGGTGGCATCATCAATATCTAACAATCGACCAAAATCATTCGGTGCCATTAACAGTCTTGGCTCAGGTTTTTGCATCGCCATCGCCCAAACGGTATCCGCTGATGGTGGAATGTACTGCTCTTCATTACCACTGATTTCAAACTGATAAGGCTTACTACCATCATCGGTTAACCATTCGATATTCTCGGCGTCATCAACCATCGAATAACCCGCGGTCCAGTACCAGCTACCTTGCGCTAACTTGGTAGAGGCATTGAAGAACGACCAACGTTTTGGCGTTTCAGTAATCACATTAGTGGTTAAGGTCGAGTCCTGAGACAACTTGTAATGATACAAACGGGTACCGCGATCGGCAGGCCAGTCAGGATCACCCGCGAATTGAATGCGAACATGCATCCAAGGGGAGTTGTTATCAACATCGCCCTGCGGCGCAGCATAACCAAACCTATCTTCATAGATGTTGCCTGATTTAGTAGTGATATGATCACTCAGCACTAATTCTGCGTGACTACGGGCGATATCTTGCTGAGCAAATGGTCCACTGCGGGTAGCAATTAAACGACCAATGCTAGTGGTAGTATCGGTGCCGATAATAAATGGCAAGACACCGCTATAACTGACTAACTCATAAGAGTCGCTTAGCAGTTGTACGTTAATATCATCAGCGGTGACATCTAACCACAATGGCTTAGCTGCAATTTGCGCTATTTGAAATTGATAGTTAATACCAAAACTTGCCGCATTCCTTAACCGAGTATGACTAACGGTAAAGCTATTACCGAAGATTTGAATATCTTGAACCAGTTGTTCATCATTGCTACTGCTTGGATCGCCACCATAGGCATATTCTTGAAAGTTATCTCTGGCATCGCCATCTGGATTTGCGCTTGTCTCTGCATCAGTACCGGTCAAACCAAAGGCCAGTATCCATTCATCAGCCGTTGGTGTTTGACTATATTGTGGATAGCCACCTGCAACCGAGCCAACATAAATATTGAGGGTTGCGGTATCACTGGTGCCAAAGCTATCAGTCACCTGAACACTAAAGCTATTAACACCGACGTTTGCTGTGGTCGGAGTACCTGATAGGCTACCGTTGTCAGCAATGGTTAACCAATTAGGGCCTGAAAGTTTGGTAAAGCTTATCGGGTCGCCATCAAGATCGTTGGCATCACCGGCAATAGAGCTATTATAAGCGGTATTTTCTCTGCCATTTTCACTGCTAAAGGTACTTGCGCTGAAATTTGGTGCAAGTGATGGTTCAACTGTGATGTAGAGTATCACCGGGGTAATACCACCAGCGCCATCATCGGCTTGTACTGTGAAGCTATTGGGTCCGACATCGCCACTTACTGGTGTACCGCTATAGGTGCCGTCAGTATAAATACTTAGCCAAGTCGGCCCGGCAACTTTAGAGAAGGTCAATGAGTCGAGGTTTGTATCGGTAGCCAATCCTGCCAGTGTACCGCTGTAAGCCCAATTTTTTGAGGCGTTAGCAGCAATTATCGGGTCGTTGACAAATACCGGTAAGTGATTAATGTAAGCCGCTGCAATACTGATATTATCAATATATAAATCGTCGCCATTACCACTACTATTAATCTGAAAACGCACTAAGGCATTGTCAGTGAAGCTGAGTTCAGCTTCAGTAAAGGTATATTCAACCATTTGGCTGACGTTGGTGGTAAAATCTACTTGGTTAACAAAGTTTTTTATCGTGCGCCAATTTATGCCGCCATCAGCGCTGTACTGGAGCGAGAAGTTTTCACTGCCATCAAAAGATACCGGGTTATAGTAAAAACCGATCTTCAAATTATTATAAGCAAGCAAGTTAAGCGACGTGGCTAAAGTGATATTAGCTTCTTCACCAAAGGCTTCAATCGCAGCCGTTTGTGCACCAATACCGTTAGCGCCACCAGCGAGCCTTGCATACATGCCACCATCAAGCCAATTGCCCCAGTTACCCGAGCCATTTTCAAAGTCATCGTAACTTAGTTGAGTGAAATCAATTGGTGCATCTATGGTAATGTTTAGCGCTGCACTCGTGCTGCCACCTTGGTTGTCGCTGACTTGAACGGTGAAGGTATCGCTGCCCGCAGTTTCAGGGGTACCGTTGAGCGCACCGTTAGCAGCAATATTTAACCATGTTGGTCCGGAAATTTTGGTATAGGTTAACGGATCTCCGTCGGGATCTGTGGCGGAGCCGGCAATTGTCGCATTATAAGGCAGATCTTCTTGAGCATTGTAGCCAATGATGGGGTTAATATTTAATATCGGAGGCTTATTGTCCGTCGCTAAAAAGATGGTGATATTGAGCGTTGCGGTCGCTATGCCGCCATTACCATCGTTAACTTGAATAGTAAAAACATTGAGGCCTACATCGGAATTTCTTGGGGTACCAGAAAGCACGCCATTAGTCGTAACACTTAACCAGTTAACTCCGGAAACCTTGGCATAAGTCAAAGTGTCAAAGTCGGCATCGGTAGCTGTACTCACAAGACTGCTGATATAGACTACAGCTTCGGTGCCATTGGTACCAATGATAGGATCGTTAGTGAATACTGGCGTGTTTACCGATTCTTCAACAGTGATGTTTATCGTTGCTTCAGCACTTGTTTTTCCATCGCTGGCTTGAACAGTGAAGACATTGGCGCCGATATCTGCAGTGGTAGGGCTGCCGGTGAGCATGCCATTAGCTGCCACGGTTAACCAGTTAGGGCCGGAAACCTTGCTATAAGTTAATGGGTCGTCGTCCGCATCGAACGCAATGATTTGACCTGAATAGGCGGCACGCTCTATCGCATTACCCAGAGATTCATTCGTGAATACTGGCGCTTCGTTTGGTTCTGGTATAACCGTGATTATCAATTCTGCAGTAGCACTGCCACCGTAGCCATCAGAGACTTCAATATCGAAGGTAAAGGTACCCGAAAAATACGGCACGCTGCTGAAACTGCCATCTTCATTTATTTTTAACCAGCCTGAGCCCTTAGTTTTGCTATAGGTTAATGAATCACCGTCTAGATCGATAGCTAATCCGGCTAGTGTGCCCTCATAAGTGACTTGTTGGTTAGCATCGGCAATATAGATGGGATTATTAGTGAATACTGGCGAGGTATTACTATTGCTGGCAGATATTCTAATATTATCAATATAAATGTCGTCGCCATCACCACTGCCATTCGCTTGGAAGCGGATCAAGGCATTGTCAGTAAAGTCGATG
>JALJPA010000087.1 GCA_022969215.1 Colwellia sp.
GACAGATACCGATGCCGGTAAAACTTTTGTCAGCTGCGCGTTAATTAAGGCGTTAACTCAAGCTTCAATTCAGTTTGTGGCTGGCGATAAAAATATCTGTGCGACTAAGCCAACCAAAGTCGCGGCCTTCAAACCCGTCGCCGCCGGTTGTGAATTAGTCGATGGTCAACTTATTAATGAAGATGCTAAGTTACTCAGTGAATTTGCAAACTGCCAACAAAGCATTACTGATATTAACCCGATTGCCTTTGCCGAGCCGATCGCGCCGCACATAGCAGCTAAAAAACACAACCAACAAATCAATATTGCTGATATTCATCATCATTACCTAGCAGTAAAATCATTGAACGCTGATGTCACTTTAGTGGAGGGTGCTGGTGGTTGGCGCTTGCCGCTTGGTCCATCATCGCTTATTCCTTTTTCAGCTGAAGCAATGTCGTTAAATATTAATACTGCTAATAGTCAAAAGCCCGCTTACCAATTTTTATCGGACTTTGTTAAAGCTGCAGAGCTAGAAGTTATTCTCATTGTTAATATGAAGTTGGGTTGTTTGAATCATGCTTTGTTAACCTATGAAACGATTAAAGCTGATGGTCTACATTGTATTGCTTGGATTGCCAATTGTGCAGAAAGTGAGCCAATGGATAACTTGACAGAAAATATCACTGAGTTAGAGCAGCTTTTACCTATGCCAAAAATTGCCCAGTTCGATTATTTTAATGATGTCGATAGCCAGGGTAATAAGCTAAGCTTCCATGAAAAAATTAATCTTGCTGCTCAGCAAATAAATTTAGTCCCGTTACTTAAATAAGCTGTGCTCAGTTTATCTAACTATTAATTTAACTACTTTTCTAATTCGGCCACGCAAGCACTGGCAATAAATCCTGAACGGGTTTTATATTCCGAAGACTTACTTACCTTGTTATCAATTTGTGCAATCAATAACTCGGGCAGGGTAACATTTATTTTATGGCTCTTACCAAGGTAGGGGGTGATATCAATACAGACTATTGCCCAAAAAGCTTGTGCAAAGGTATGTGGGTTTTCCAATATATAGATTTTTCTATGGTGTTCTAATCCCTGAGCATTTGGGATTTTTTCACCGTACTCAGCCAATATAGCAAGGTGTGACTGTATTGCTTTAGTCACTTCGTCCATGCCTAAATCAATTGTTTTTTCAGTAATTTGACAGCCAGGAAGATCAGGTACAGATACTTGATAGGCTGTACTTTTAACTACCTGGTTAAACACCACTGCATATTTCATTGGTAACTCCCAAACCACTAAAAAGCTTAATTAATCACCATAACCCTGATAACCCAAAATTGCAACATTATGATAACCCCTATAACTCTCCCTTATGAGTGATAGTAACCCTGGTAACTCTGTTGCAGGCTCATCAGGATAACCCCGGTAACTCTTCAATAACTCTGTAGGTGAATGTTTACTATGATTGAAACTATTTTAAAATAGTAAATATGAATTATTAAATGAAGTTATCTGGTATTTATAACAAAGACTTTACTGTATTAGTGATGAATTATTTAGAGTTAGAATACTGGTTGTTTCTATGTGGCTAGAGTTATTAAAGCTTAATTCTATTGAAAGGTTTTCATGGGTAAAATATGAAATATTAATAAAGAAATACAGAGATACAGCTAACAATACCTATACATTCGATGCCGTAATCATTCATAGGTAAACAAGATAAAAGCATTGAAGGTAAGTGACAAGCTGAGTTTTATAATTAAAGGTCAAATGTTACCCATGTTTCGGTGATAACGCGCAAATAAATAGCAAACAAACGTAATTCGTTAAACACTTCTTTACGTGATAATGATTCTTATTTACAATTTGACTTCCATATATGTTGTAGGAATTGCTGACTAAGTAATTATCAGCTGTAGTTAATGAAAGATAAGAAATTACTCAACGCTGAGTGTTTAATCGATCTACTCGAAAATAAACGCTTTGGTGTTGAATACCAGCCAATAATAAGTTGCAAAAGCCAAGAAGTCTTTGCTTATGAATCTCTGGCCAGATTCTATACTGCCGATAATAAGTCTATTCGACCCGACCTTGTTTATGAATCACTGCATACTAGTCCATTAAGTTTGTTTCAAATTGAATTCCAACAAAAGAAATTACAATTATCTTATGCCGTTAATGGTCATGATATTTTTGTCAATTTAGATCAAGACTCTTATTTCTCTTGTGGAGTCATTGATCAAAGTAATCCTTTTCTAAAGTTATTTAAAGAATTTCAAAAGTCGAATGTCGTGGTCGAGTTAATAGAAAACTCAGAAATTAATGATGCCATCATGAGTTTGGCGATGATTGATAATCTAGCTAAAAACAACATTCCTACCGCTATAGATGATGTTTGTAATCCACAATCAATGATATCGACCTCTGTTATCCAACTTGTTAACTACATCAAGCTTGATAAGTTTGTGATAAAAAATAAAAACAATCGTAATTTCATGTTACTGGTTAAATCTATTATCGATTACGCGCACAGTACTAATAAAAAAATAATACTAGAAGGGGTGGAAACTTCGGATGACTTGCGCCTTGCCCAGCAGCTTAAATGTGATTTTGTCCAAGGTTTTCATTACCGTCATCTTTTTAAAAACGTTAGTTAATTACTGTTAATCGAGTTATGAACACCATACACTGTCTTTAATTCTTATATTCTCCTTCAAGTAAAGAGTACTAACATGAATGTATACATGAAAAAATCTATGCGAATCCTTTGTAGCTTAGTGAGTGTCGTTGGTTTTTCTTCTTTTGCGACTGAGCTAAAGGTCGGTGATACCGCGCCAAATTTTAGCTTACAGGCAACCACAGGTGACATTTATAAGCTAAGCGACTATCAAGGTAAACAAGCGGTGGTCTTAGCTTGGTATCCTATGGCTAACACACGTGGCTGTACTATTGAATGTAAATCGTTAACCGAGCAAGGCCACCTTATTCGCGCGTATGATGTTAGCTATGTCATGGCAAGTGTTGATCCAATTGATGATAATCGCGCCTTTGCCGAGAAAACTGGTGCTGATTTCCCTATGTTAAGTGACCCGACTAAAGCCACAGCGAAAGCTTATCAAGTGCTTAATATGTTTAGAGTTGCTAGTCGTGTGACATTTTATATTTCTAAAGAAGGCAAAATATTGAAAATAGATGACGATATAAGCCCTAAAACAGCCGCTCAAGATATGGCTGATACTTTAGGTGCGCTCGGTATAGCTAAAAAATAGCGAACCCAATTCGACTGATAAGAGCACTTTATGGCAAAACCCAATAAAAAAGGCCCGAGCAAAACTGTTGATATCTATTGCAAGGGCTGTAACTTCTTGCTGTTCAAATATCGAAAAGGAGGAAAGGGCGCTTTACTGAAATGTTTTAAAGAGCGAATCAGTCAAGACTATACCGAAACGCCTTGCACTTGCCCTAAATGTAACAAAGTTTTTGCCCGAGACTGCTTAATTCGAGGAACACAAGCATTTAAAATGATTGGTGGCAAAGTCTGGTGTAAATAGGGTGTTAACCTGTTGTTGTTATTGTGCTTTATTTAGTAACTAAAAACAATTAAACACATTTATAGAACAACTTATAGCAGTTCTGATTTTTTTGCCCGCTATGATATGCCTAAATAACTCCTACTAGGATTTGATCATTGGATATTGAACAAGCAAGAATAAAAGCTGTATGCAATCATATGACTACCATCAGCATTGATAACAAACCTTTTGTGCCATTAATTAAGATAAAGCGCAGTGAGGCATTGCTTGCTGACAATATCAGAGTGATGTTATCGAAAAGGCGCTCTAATCGTATTCATTATTTTTTACAGATGTACTCGAGTAAGATCACCTTAGTTAATGAAGATTAATCGCAGACATCTTTATTAATAAGCGCTAATACAAAAGCCCGTAGCTAATCGCTATGGGCTTTTTTATTGGCATTTTTTTGTCGTTAAGTGTGTTGAGCCATTAAGGATTTGTTAAAAACAACTCAAACAAGCGACTTCAAGTACACTAAATACTCACTTTAGCACTTCAGTACTTTATCTTTAATAACAGTTACTTGAAAAGATCAACGTGGTAACGCGTAACCTTGTCACTGGTAGTGTTCACTGTTTATATTGCTAGAGGGTTAAACAAACACACCTATGGTGGCAATCATTATGTATTACCACTCACTTTAATCCTTCTCTTATTCTTAACTATATATTGCATCCAGCTCGCCGTTTTTAATATTTTTATTAACTACTTTTAAACACTGGTGTGCATGGCTTATTACCTGTTGCATGTGCTCATAACAACGACGCTCATTTTTTCCGTAGGCAAAAAAGGTTAGTACTACCTGCTGGCCCATACCGCCGGTATCTTCTTTATCCCCTAGCGCGAGATAACAGGTAGCCGATTGAGAAAGACAAATAGCGCCAGCGCGAAAACCTAGTTTAGTGCTGGCAACGTTTTGCAGTATATTTTGCATTAGCCAGTCGATGCTGCGCTGCTGACAATTTTCTTCAATATCACGGAACAATATCATTAAACGGGCACTGCATTTTTTAGCATAGGGGTATTGCTGATCAGGATTATCTTCTGCAGCATTAAACGTGCAGTCATTACTTTCCAGTAATGACGAAGGACTGTTGAGCCATTCGACTAGCGAATAGAAGGTATCGGCAAAAGGCCATTTATTAAAGGGCTGGAAATCTTCCAGCGAAGTACGTATCAGTTTTGGATCTTTTTTGAAATCCATATAAATACTGGCTTCGTCCGTAATCATCGAAGTCCAAGGATGAGATCTACCCTCGGTGTGTTCAGTTTGCTTGGCTGTAAAAGCGTCCACTATTTAACCCTTAAATGCTGATGTAGACCGAAACACTGAATATGCAGACTTGTGAGAGAGGCAGTGCTTGGTCGAACTTTTATCAAAGCAGCATATTAACAGTAATAAGATAAATAAAAAATGCTAAAGCGGCTGGTTATCTAGCTAGTCTGTCTATTCATAGGTAAACTGCGTGGCAATATCTAAAATAGTGCTAGCCGCCAAGCTCATTAGCGGTTGATAACACCATTGTTATGAGGAAATACCAATAATGTCAGACAAATTACGAGTGAAAGAGGCCAGCAGCCTGTTAATCTTTCTAAATGCCAAGTTGCAAGGTTGGTCTAAAAAGAAGATTAAACAGCGGCTACAACTTGGTTGCGTAATAGTAAACGGTGAGTCTGTTGTTAAACATGATCATCCACTAAATCCTGGTGATGATGTTGAGGTAATCGCACAAGGTAAACGTTTTGACGCCAGTAAAGGTAAGCCTGCTAGTGCAAAATTGGAAATATTGTTTAGTGACCGTGACCTAATTGTCATTAATAAACCGGCGGGCTTATTGTCTGTTGCCACTGCTAAAGAGAATAAACTCACTGCGCTGGCAATGTTACGTAATCAGTTGTCAAAAGCCAACAAGATGGTTAAGTTGTGGCCTGTACACCGACTAGACCGAGATACTTCAGGCGTTTTAATGTTTGCTACTTCACGAGAAATGCGTGAGGCGATTAACGCCAAGTGGGCAGAGGCCGATAAGGTTTATCTGGCCGTGGTTGAAGGAATTCCACAGCCTAACAGTGGTACTATCAATCAGCCGCTTAGGTTAGACGAAAAGCAATACAAGATGCACGTTGGCGCCCATGAAGATGCTAAAAATGCCATTACTCATTTCAGTACAATTCGCAGCGTTAATAAACGCTCCTTACTCGAAGTTAGACTCGATACCGGCCGTCAACATCAGATACGCGCTCATTTATCTTGGTTAGGTTATCCAATTGTCGGTGACCCACGTTATGGTACTGATGGTCCTCGTATGGGACTTCATGCACAGCGCCTATCGATTACTCGGCCAAAAGGTGAGCGACTAACCATTGAAGCACCTATGCCCAATGATTTAGTTACCCTATTGAGATAGGCTTAGCTGTTTATTTTATAGATTATGTGAAGGTATAGCTTTATATGACACCGTCACAAACAAACAAGAACATAACGGTTAATCGCACTTACCGTATTTCTTTGTTTTTACTTCATAATCATAAACATTGCCGATTTTATCAATTTTAAAATCGCAACAATCGTCAAAGACCTTTTTAAGTAAACCGCGACTTTTTTGTACCCGCGATTTTAGCGTTGAATAACTTACCCCTAACTGCTCAGCATATTCTTTTTGTGATTGATTATTAACATCAATAGCGGTTAGTAAGTTCGCATTTTCTTCTGGTAGCGCGTTAATAAAGGGTGATATACAGTTTGATAAGTCAATGGTGACCTCCTGAGTATCTTCCGCTGGCCAGTGTTCATCAACATTGGCATCTTGAGCTCGACCTTTCTTCCGGTAATAGTCAATAATGGTGTTATTAGCTATCTGAAATAACCAAGACTTCACACTCTTTTGTGTTTTTACTGCCGCTAGGTTGTTATAGGTTTTTATTAAAATGTCTTGTAATAAATCGTCTACATCAGCCTCATTAGAAATCTTCGCATGTAAAAACCGTTTTAAAGCAGTTCTGTATTCTTTCCATATATATTCTATGCTCATTTTACTGACAATCTCCGGTTCTCACGCAAGGCTTTAATTGTTTAAATGCCTCAGTTAAGTACTTTCTGTAACTCTGCTTGGATACACTTTCAATTAGCACCTTAGTGGAACGAGTATATATTAGTCGAACGATAAACTGAAAAGACGAAGAAACCGAGTAAAATAAGTATTGTTAATATTTTATCAGTTATTTTTCGTCTTTTAGTTATGTTAACCGTCTTATGGGTAAATGAACTAATTAGAGAATGTTATGAACTTCTTACAAAACGAACAATTTAAGCTAAAGCCTACCGTTAACAATGTCAGTATGCATAAACCAAGAGTATTAATGTTATATGGCTCTTTGCGTGAAACTTCTTTTAGTCGATTAACCGCAGAAGAAGCAGGCCGTATTTTAGAAGAGATGGGCGCTGAAGTTAAGTTTTTTAATCCTAAAGGACTGCCATTATTTGATAACAATGACTCTGCAGATCACCCCAAAGTAATAGAGCTGAGAGAATTAGTGCAATGGTCTGAAGCACAAGTTTGGTCGTCACCTGAGATACACGGCAACATGTCCGGTGCGATGAAGACCCAAATAGATTGGATTCCCTTGTCAATGGGGGCAGTTAGACCAACTCAAGGCAAAGTGTTAGCTGTTATGCAAGTAACAGGGGGCTCACAGAGCTTTAATGCAATCAACAATATGAGAATATTGGGACGTTGGATGAGAATGTTAACAATCCCGAACCAGTCATCGGTAGCAAAAGCTTATAACGAGTTTACTGAACAGGGAATAATGAAAGCCTCCCCTTATAGAGACCGTATTGTTGATGTGATGGAAGAGTTAATGCGTTTCACTCATTTGACCAGAGATCAAAGTGAATTTTTACTCGACAGATATAGTGAGAGACGTGCCGGTCAACCAAAATTAATCGCTATGTAAGCGGTATATAAACTACTTATGTGCCAGGGCTCTACTACTGGCGCATTCTATCCAGGCAGAGTACCAAGGCTTTTAATTACTATTTTCCGTAGTAAGTTTTAATGATTCATTAAATGGCAACATAATTTCAAATACTACCCCGTCACCCTGACAATCATGACAAATAATTGTTCCTTTAAACAGCTGGACAATAATATTGTAAATAATGTGTAAACCCAAACCACTGCCGCCGCTATTTCTGCTTGTGGTAAAGAAGGGTTCAAATATTTTTTTGTGCAATTTTTCTGGAATGCCTTTGCCATCATCCTGATATCGAATCGTCATATGATCCGCTGTCACCTCAACTTTAATAGCAATAACACCATAGGTAATGTCATCAAAACCATACTTGACCGAATTGGTTATTAAATTAGTGATCACTTGTGATAAAGGACCTGGGAAACTATCTAGTTCTAATGCCTCTGAGCACTCTATCAGTACTTGCTTAACGTGACCTTGTGTTTGCGGTCTAAGGGAGTTTACAATCGTTTTAAGGTAAGTATTAACATTAAATATACGACGTTCATGACTGGTTTGGTCCACGGCAACTTGCTTAAAATTATCAATTAAATCACAGGCTCGTTGCAGGTTATAAGCCATGATTTGAACACTATCCAATGACTTCTTAGTATATGACTCAAAAATCCCCTTACTTAACTTTCCTTGTTCAGCTTGCAAGATAATGTCTTGAGTTTCTTCTTCAAATATAGAAGCGGCAGTGACACAAATCCCAATAGGGGTATTAATTTCATGAGCAACGCCAGCAACCATGCTACCGAGTGCCGCCATAGTTTCTTGCTCGACTAATGATTCTTGCGTATGTTTTAGCTCTAATAGGGTGCGCTGTAACTCTTCGTTAAACTCTAACATCTTAATTTGTGCTAGCTTACCTTGCCCTATCTCAATATTTAACTTGTCCTGAGATTGCTGGTAGTTAAATTTAAGCCGACCAATTAATAACAGCATGGTAAATAAACCAAGAAGAGAAACACCTAGGATCAGCCATGTAAAACCCATTAGGTTCGCCTTGGCTTGTTGCTCAAATTCTCCTATTGGGAGACTAACGTCCAAAATACCGCGCACATCGCCAATTTTCCAGTCAGACTTTGGCGTATCTGGATGGCTGTTATGACATTCAACACAATCTGGCCGCATTTGGTCTGCTACAGCATAACGTAGTACTCGACTTTCACCGATGACATCAAAATAGAAGTAGGGTAGTTCAGGTGATTTTTGAAAGAACTCCCATGCCGATTGACCAAAATCATCTTGCAAGCCACTGTCTGCTATCCGCCAGGGAAAAGGAAACGGGCTGTAAAGTCTTACTTTAGTACCAGCGTTGCGTTGGCCTATTCGTTTTGCCAGTAACATGCTTAACGTTGCCGGTAATGGAATAGCATCAGCGCGTCCGTGGTAATCATGCACAATGGATATATTACTTGTTTTAAGCTGATTAACGACTTCAGAGGTATAGATGGTACGAAATTCGGTAATTGCGCCAAGATATAACTCGGCATTTTTAATACTTATCGATTCAACTAAGCCACTTTGCTGCTTTTCCATGTACCAGACAATGATAGTGCTACTGCTGATAAAAAGTAAAGTTAACAACAGCCAAATATAGTTGTATATAAATTGAAAAATTCGCTCTTTAAAGGGCTTCATTTTATCGGGTGACCGAGATTAAGCATAGCTTTAAAGATAGTCATCACATCTTCGTCAGCATAATTCTCTATAAGTAAAATTATTGGGCTTTTAATAACTGATGCCACGGGTAACTGAGCGCAACCACTTTCCTGCCACTGGGCAATGGCGTATTTGTTCATTTGATTAAGTACTTGATTCAGTATTTTACTTGTTGATTTATTCGGAAATTTATAAGGTGTTAATCCATGCATACATAGGCCAAATAAGTAACGCTAACTCTTTGGAAGTATAGACCAAAATCCATTGAGGATAATTTTCTCCTCCGTAACAGAAAAATATTTAGCGACGATTACTAAACGGCAGATATAAAAAAGTCTCATGTTAATCAGGAGCTTTATTACTTAGCTATGGCCGTAGTCGCAATAATCGAACTTGCGACCTCACGTCCCCCAGACGCATGTGTGGTTTACTTAGTTTTTTTGATGAAATGGACAATTGATGCACCAATATTAATCATTGTCGGTTGTCCGCCGTAGCTGTAGTCAAAATCAAGACTACCAATATTAATTTTCAAGGTAAGTCGCCTGACAACTTAATTCAGCATAGAAACAGGGTATAAAAGGGCGCCGACCACGACTTCTCTAGCAATTTGGATACCTGTTTATTTATGAAGCAACTCGACCTTAATTCTCTATTACGCTTTATCATGCGGTGTCGACTCAAAAAGCCGCTTTGAAACTTAACCGCTCACAATCTTATGTCTCTAAGGTACTGGCAAAATTAAGAGATGATCTTGGCGAACCATTATTTTTGATTAAGCTGCTGTTTTGAGGTCAGGATCATATTCAGGGTTTAATCCTTGTGCCGGCGATTACTCGTTCTTCGGTAGCGCTGTTAATACGAGCATCATGCCTTAAATAGAAAAGTCATATGGAAAAACGTATATTCCAAAGGATTGGTACTATTATGAATTCCCGTTGGAGTTATTATAGATTGTGAATCTCGTTTTTTAGAATAAGAAAATCGATAGATAAACGGTCTGTTTTCTAGGCTAAAACCCTTGTCTGCATTGCCGGTGATTTTGTCATTTCGATCGTTTTAACTATAATAATCACCATGAATAGATTTTATTGAGGTTTGGTATGAGATTTAATTTATCTTCACTAATATTAAGCATCGCAGTTATTATTGCTCATGCATCTTTAACTAATTCAACTACTGAGGCAGGACAATTAAACTCTGCTCAGCAAGCCAAAATAACAGAAACTCAATTCAATTTATCTACTATAGAGCTAATCAATGGTTTGCAAACGGGCGGCTATATTATTTATATGCGTCATGGAATGACCAACCATGAACAAAAAGATAATACTCAAGACTTTAACGACTGTACGCAGCAGAGAAACCTATCAAATTCCGGACGTGAGCAATTGGAAATAATTGCTAAAGCTATTCGCGTATTAAAAATACCAATAGGTGATGTTCTATCTAGCCCTTATTGTCGCGCGAAACATACTGCCGATATTACCTTTGGAAAATTCACCGTTGAGCCCAAGTTACAGTTCTCTATTAGTAAAAATCAGGAAGAATCACAACGCTTGGGTGAACAACTTAAACAAATGATGCATCAAGCTTCTACAGAAAAATATAATGCTGTTTTTGTAGGTCACACATCAAACTTACGTGACGGTTTAGGCATATGGCCTAAACCAGAAGGTGTGATTGTTGTTTTTCAAAAGCAACAAGGTAAATTATTATTTTTAGGCATGATCAAACCAAGTGAATGGCCTAATTAAGACAATAATAGTGACTAACTTATGAAGTTTTTTTCTTACCTCTCACTACGTAGCCGTTTTTTGATAGCACCTATCATAGGCATAATATTAGCAATACTCTTATATATAACGAGCGATGCCATCATTCGTGAGCATAATAAGGTGTTACAACGTCTAAGCGAAAGTAACCTGCCACTGATAACTAAAATCAGTCAAAGCTCTTTGCTTTTAGGTGACGAATATACCCAACTAACCCTGTTATTATTATCAGCGCAAAAACATCAAGACGAAGAACTGGTATACATTGAGGGCCGAAAAATATTAAATAACCTGCACGAAATAGAACATAATTTTTTAATTAGTCTAGAAATAGACAATTCTGGAGGTGATTCAACGCATCAAGCAGAGCATTTAAGGAATATAAAATCAGCTTTTATTTTGTACAAAACTGCTGTTATTGGTGCGATAGAGTTATCCAGTGTTGACGTTAATCGCGCCCAGCAAGAATTATTATTAGCAGGTAAGGTGTTACAAGACTTAAACAGACTGTTATTAATTTTATCAAGTACTCACATTGAAGCAATGACTTCCGCTTCCATTTTAATTGAAATATCACTGGGGCAAAACAATGCACTGAACGTAGTGGCGATTTTCTTGATATCGCTGATGCTAATTTCTGCACTTTATTTTTCCCGAAACTTAGCAAACTCGTTAGGAAAGGTTAACCAAGCGCTACTTAGTCTTTCGAAAGGAAATTACATTAACAGCCTACCAGAACAGAATGACAAGTACATGCAAGAACTCAACAATGCAGTAAACCATTTCGCCAATTCGTTGGATGAAAATAAGCGACAGGCTGCGGAGTTAAAACATAAAGTTGCTCTTCTGACCGATAGCGAGAAACGCATTGCTGCGTTATTAGATATAACAGCAACCGCTATTATTGCCATTGATAGTTCACAGAAAATAGTTTTATTTAATAAGGCAGCCGAGCAAATGTTTGGTTTTGATACTAAAAAGGTAATGGGAGAAAATGTCTCACTATTAATCCCGAAAATTTATCGAAAACAACATCTAGTTATGGTGGATTATTTTGAGGTAGGCACAAGGGAAAGTAATTTATCGCTGAATACAGAGCCGTTAACCGCGCTCAAGAAAAGCGGTGAAGAGTTTCCTATAGAAGCGAAGATTTCCAGATTAGAGCTTGCTACAGAGACCATAAAGACAATTTCGATAAGTGACATTTCTTTTCGTGTAGAAGCAGAAGATGTTTTATTAAAGTATCAAGAAGAACTAGAAAAGAAGGTTAAAAAAAGAACCTTTGAATTGCAGTGTTCATTAGAAGATTTAAAAAACACTCAAGGTTTATTGGTAGAGTCAGAAAAAATGGCCTTACTTGGGCGACTCGTTGCAGGTATTGCCCATGAACTCAACACGCCTATCGGTATTTGTGTTACCGCTGCCAGTTATTTAGAAGAAA
Organism: Colwellia sp.; assembly: GCA_022969215.1. Lineage (GTDB taxonomy): Bacteria > Pseudomonadota > Gammaproteobacteria > Enterobacterales > Alteromonadaceae > Colwellia. The sequence continues at coordinate 12,462 of JALJPA010000087.1, forward strand.
AAATTAGTGCTTTGAATGCTACCTATGAAAGTCAAAAAATGCGTAAACAAGACTTTGTAAGTTTCGTTGATACAGCGTCTGAAACAACTCGAATGTTATTGGTAAACTTAATGCGTGCTTCAGATCTGATTAGTAGTTTTAAATTGGTTGCTGTTGATATCTCTAGTGAAATGCCTCGCCAATTTAACCTACATGACTATATAAGTGAAGTTATTACAAGCCTTAGACCTGAAACGAAGCAATATTCACATAAAATTCGTGTGGTAGGTGATAGATCGTTAACTGTTGAAGCTTTTCCAGGTCCGATTTATCAAGTCATCACTAATCTGGTGATGAACTCTATAATTCATGCCTTTGATAACGATAAACAGGGCGAGATAATAATAGAAATTAAAAGTGAAGCAAGCACGGTAACAATACATTATAGCGATAATGGTGTGGGTATCCCTATCGCTAATATCTCCATGATTTTTGAACCTTTTTATACCACTAAGCGTGGATGTGGGGGAAGCGGTTTAGGCATGTATTTAGTGTACAATTTAATAACATCCAATCTCAAAGGTAAAATATCCTGCCGTAGTGAAGTGGGTAAAGGTACCCATTTCACCATTGAATTTCCTGTTAAATTAAAAGACGGATGATATCTAGATTAAACTCTTTTAGTTCATTAACAGTAACGTTGTCGTTATGTGCTTTGTCAGCAAGTGCGTTTAAAAGATCTAAATCATTCGTAGTCATATCATCATCCTTGATTATTAATTAGTGTTTACTGTTGGTAACCAATAGCATCAACCGCTTTATTTGCCCAAGCTTGATAAGCAAGATTAGAAGGATTAATACCATCTTCTGCTAGAAACTCTGGTTGAAAAGGTAAGTCAAATGATAGTACCGAACAATGACTATTGCTTTTTACAGCGCTTGTCATTAATTCATTAAGCCTCTTAGCGCGTAAACCTAGCCACCACCTAAGAGGGTTAGGTATTGCTGTGAATAGATGCATTGGCGGTACACTAGCCAAGAACACTTTTGGTGCACTAAACTTAGCGTTTAATAGTTCGACTATGGTGCTTAAATTAGTCACCCAATGATTTGACCGTGTTAAGTGAGTAACATCATTAACGCCAACAGATACTAAAACATAATCAAATGATTGTGCTGGTAAGGCCGTAAGCTCGTTTATTACGTCTATTGAAGTGTAACCAGTGTTAGCAATTAAGCACCAATTTACGGTGTGATTAACGGCAAGTTTTACAGCTAATAGACTTGCCAAGGCCTCACTCTGTTCATCTACACCAACGCCGGCAGCAGCAGAATCGCCAATGATTAATAGATTTAGTTTAATGCCGTCACAACAATAACCAGAACGTTCACCATTCTCCTCTGGTAGCTGTAATGTAGTTAGTCGGATCCATAGGCCTGCGTTAACAATAAAGGCATAATTAACGCTGTAGTGGCGTAATAAGAGGATTGTGTTAGCTTTGCTGATAACTTCAATAATTGCCTCATGATACTTTAAGGTGCTGACCCTAGTTCTGCTCAAGGTACAGATAAGCTAACTCAAGAGAACCAAAATAATAACAAAGAAACTTAGTACGCTCTCTAATAATATCTAAAGGTATTTTTGGATTCTGTATTATATCAAGCTAAGTTGCTATAAGTGCTGGTGGTGGGAGTTGTTGAGGCATTTTATTCAATCCTTGAAAGTTATTAGCTACTTTTCAACTTTAGTTCATGATTGATAATATTCAAGGTAGTGATAGTTTGTTTAATCTTGGTTAAGCTCTGAGGGCATTGTAAGGCTAATAGTTCCTTGGTTAATAGCCTAGGCAAATAGACCCCGTACCCACCTGTGAGTAAGCAAGTGGCGGGGGCCTTTATATAGGTATATGAGTGGTTATGTGCCTTATTGGTAAGGTTACTTTGTCAGCAAAGTGCGAAAAGCGAAATAAGGTCAGTCAAATATCAAACGTCAACTTTCCGTTCATATAGCGGACATAAATTTAATCATTTAATGGGGTGCTGTGGCACAAAGCGCCATAGAATATGCTGCTAATGTCAGCACCCTTCAATATAGTGAACGTAATTGCAGAGTCTATTGTTTTAATAATTAGGGCAGCAAATAGGTAGACGTTAATCTCAAACTGCCACAATTGGTTGAATAGTCAACACAACCAGTTGACTATTCAAAGTTAACTAAACGTGAAGTTCATAAACAGAGATAGCCTTACCGTTTTTTATATTTTCAATAATAGTTTTTATTTTTTCCCCAAAAGAAGCGATTAAATAGTTTTTGATGAACTCAAATAAGCCACGCCTTAATTTTGTGCTTTAGAGGTGAATACAATTGTTAACGTTTAAACCGAACAGAGGCTTTGTATTGTTACATGTCAGTCTTCAATCTGTTCGATTTAATCTTGCCTTGTAGGTAGTAATGATTCTTATTCACAAACTTATTAACATAGTCTAGATATTAGTCTACTATTGGTTAGTCCGTTATTTTTAGTGGACGCTGCAGTGGTCATAAATAAATCATAAAACGGTCATGAATTAGACGTATAGTGCCGTTATGATGAAACTATTATTTAAATTAAGTATTCAAACTAAGGAGAGTGAGAAAATGCTAACAAAGAAGTTTTTTAAATCTAAGCAAGAAGCTGAAGTTACTTTTGAATTTAATATAAGTCAGGCAGATAAAGTGCAGCTGGTAGCAGAATTTAATAATTGGCAACCACTGGATATGAAATATGTGAAAAAGGATAAAGTTTACCGGGCTAAAGTAAGGTTACCGAAAGATAGGAAGTTTCATTTTCGTTATTTAATTGATGATGAAATTTGGGAAAACGATCATCAAGCTGATGCTTATGTAGCCAATGATTTTGGTAGTGATAATAGTGTTGTTGATACCGCTATAGCCTAATTGAGTTAAGTATAAATGATGACTATGGATGGCGTCGAACAGCTATTATATTTACAAGGTGTTGGTCTTGAATATACCAGCTATCAAGGTAAAAATGTTTACTTTAGTAATCAAACGCGCTGCTCTGTGCTGAGCGCTTGTGGTTATAACATTGATGATGAAGTTGAGATAGCACAAGCTAATTTTTCCCTTGATGTAAAACCTTGGCTACAGCTATTAGCTCCGCAGTGTTTTAGTTGCCAAGACGATGATAGTTTTACTGTGCGTATTGACCCTGATTTTGCCAATGCAAGGTTGCACTGGCAAATATCTCAATATGGCAAATCAATGTTCAATGGCTCTGCCGATATTAATACTTTAGTTGAAGTCGGCAATTACCAGCACCAGGGGAAACGCTACAGTGAACGTCGAGTTGTACTAAGTGATTATAAACAAGAAGATTTTAAAAGTTTAGCCATAGGGTATTATCGACTTATGGTCAGTATTTATCTGCCTGAGGATGATGCATTAGCAACGGCCGAAATAACTATCAATTCAGCGGAAAGTGAACTCATCGTTTACCCCAAACAAGTTTATCAACCGAGCACTCAAAGGTGCTGGGGAATATCGGCACAACTCTATACCTTAGTTAGCGACGAAAACTTTGGCATAGGTGATTTTAATGACCTAACTAAACTTATTACCCACAGCGCTGTTGCGGGTGCTGATTATATTCTATTAAACCCATTACATGCTTTATTTGAAGATCAAGCTGAGCGTGCTAGTCCTTATAGCCCAAGCGATCGATTTTGCTTAAATCCAATTTATATCCACATACAAAATTGTCCCGATTATCCGCACAGTAAACTTGCTCAGCAATTGGTTACACAGCAGCTAAGTGCTAATGCGGATAAATTAACCGCTATGCAAAGCGAAAAGGCTAATATCTATATCGATTATCAAAAAGTTGTTGAGTTTAAGTACCCGGTTTTTATTGCACTTTTTAATAGTTTCCTGCAAGACGAATTGAGCCAAAATAGTGCTCGCTATCAAAAATTCTTGTGTTTTAAAACAACACATAATGATCGCATTAAACGTTATAGCCATTGGCTCCTAGCAAGAAAAAACTTAGCGGCACAATATAACGATGTTGATTTTATTTGTTATTTACAATGGCTGGCGCACGAACAACTGGCTCAATGTCAGACACATGCCAAAAACAGCCGGATGAAAATAGGCTTGATTAAAGACCTTGCTGTGGGCTGTAGTGCCGATGGTCATGAATTCTCTAGCCATGAAAATTTGTTTGTAAATGATGTCAGTATCGGTGCACCACCAGATCTCATGGCTCCCTTAGGACAAAGCTGGGGATTACCACCAATGAATCCTATTAAACTCAAACAGGATGGTTTTACCCATTTCCGGCAACTACTCAAGGCAAACATGCGTGATTGCGGAGCATTACGACTCGATCATGTTATGGCGCTAATGCGTTTATGGTGGCACTTCACCAAGTGCAACGCTGAGCAAAACGCTTGTTATGTCTATTACCCTTTTGAGCAGATGTTATCGATATTGACTTTGGAAAGTCAATTAAATCAGTGCGCGGTTATTGGTGAAGATTTAGGCGTTGTTCCAGAGGAAATTAAATCTGCTTTGGCAAACGTGGGGGTTTTCAGTAATAGTCTTTTTTATTTTAGCAAAGACCAAGATGGACAGTTTACCGCACCGGAACACTTGCCTCAGCATACCTTAATGATGATCGCTAATCACGATGTTGCCACGTTTAATGCTTGGTGGCTTGAAAGTGACTTAACGCAACGCCAGCAATTGCATCTTTTTACCGCCAGTGAGCAGTTTGCTCATGCGCAACATCAGCGTAAACAAGACAAAGTGAACTTACTTATTTGGTTAGGCGATTATTCTGCCAACAAAACAGCTTTGCAGGCTGATAGTGAACCTAAGCTGGTTTATCAAGCACTGGTTTTAGTGTTAGCAAAGAGTAAGGTTGCCTTGTTAACCCTACAACTCGATGACTTAGCTGAGGAATATTTACCGGTAAATATTCCTGGAACCGACAGTGAGTATCCTAATTGGCGTCGACGTTTGAGTAAAAGTAGTA
>JALJPA010000088.1 GCA_022969215.1 Colwellia sp.
AAGTACTGTCAGAGTTTTTTACAGTCTGAATAAAAGCTCTAATTAAAAAAAAACACAAACGGATTAAAAAATAACCACATAGCAACTATGGCGTGCTCTATGCAGCATTTACTTGTGAAACTCAACATGGACTGTATCGATTAGTGACCTACTTAACGGCCTAAGTTGCATTTGTCACTCATTACTTACTTTAAGGTGTACTTTAATTTTATACTGACAAGGAGTAAAAAATGAACACACTTAAAAAGTTTATAACAGCTGTATCAATCTCTCTACTCAGCTTCACTTTTACCGCGAGTGCTACGCCAATTGATATGTGGGATTGGGAAGTTGATAGTGCTTTTACTCTCTTTTCTGCCGGAGTAATTGGCTCTGATGATAATCATTTTTGGGATGATCCTTCAAAAATATCATGGGGTGACGCCAGTAGTTCACTCACTCTTGGAGGTGATGATGGACATTTTGACGGTGAAAACTTAGCAAATGGAGCCTCTGCATTAACTGCTACTTTGACCCATCATAATTTTATAATCTTCAGCGGGGATCTATTAACTAGTGCGACACTAAGTACTAAGCTTCAAATAGCACCAGCCGGCTTCCCTTTAGCCGGTTTTATACCGCCATTATTATTTAATATAGTATTTAAAGAGACATCCAATGGCGCCACCTGTAGTTATGGCGTGGATCTTGAGGACTTTCCAGAGGGCTTGCATTGTGAGGACGATATTTTTGTTATAGATACTTTTGGAACAGGTATTGATTTCAATCCATTCACTAATACTTTTAATCAGAAGTTTGGCTTAATGGGCTACACCTATAATATCGAATTGGCTATTGATTCATTAGCAGAACTAGCTGACGATGTGTGTGCTAGGGTTGGAGGCGGTGATCCTGGCTGTATTGGCATAACTACCCATGAACAGCAAATGAACAGCTTTGATGTAAATATGACAATTACTCTGGTACCAGAGCCTTCAACCATTTTACTGATGAGCTTGGCATTGTTTGGCATTGTAGCCAGTATGCGTAACAAACATATTTAGCAGTGATATTGTTTATGTCTCAACATACGCTAGATAAAAGTAACGTCACCTAACTAGGTTTTAGTAAATGGTAAGTAATCAAAAGCAGCCGAGAAGGCTGCTTTTTTTTTGCAAAAATATAGACAGTACTTAATTTTTTCTTAACGAATAAATAACTTATAAAAGAGTCTATGCATCCATTTACCATAGGGAGGAAAGATAAACTTACCACTCGATAATTTTCCTACTTTATGAATCGATTTTACTTGTGAAAAAGTTTGGAAGCCTTCAAAGCCATGATAATGCCCCATACCTGAGTCACCAACCCCACCAAAAGGAAGCTCTCCTTGAGCTAAGTGAATAATAGTATTATTAATACAGATACCACCAGAATGGGTTTGATATGAAACTAACTCTTGTTCTGCTTTATTAAAACTAAATAGATACAGCGCTAATGGTCGAGGACGTTCATTAATATAATCAACGGCTTGCTCAAGGCTTTTATAGGTCACTAACGGCAGAATTGGGCCAAATATTTCTTCTGCTATTACTCGGGCATTACTTTGACAATTTTCGATAATAACCGGCGGCATTTTTCTGCTGTTATCAAAGACTTCGTTAGCAGGGTTTACATAAGTCAGCTTAGCGCCACTGCTTATAGCATCGTCAAGCAATGACTGTAAACGCTGGTACTGTGAATCATTAATAATATTGGAGTAATCAGGGTTATCTTTAACGCTAGGGTACATACGGCTAAAAGCTTTAATATAAGCACTGATAAATTCATCTTTTCTATGCTCTGGGCACAAGACATAATCTGGGGCTACACAGGTTTGCCCAGCATTCAGTGACTTACCAAAACAAATTCGCTCTGCCGCTAAGTCCATATCAACGTTATCAGTAATGATCACCGGCGATTTACCACCTAACTCTAAAGTTACTGGTGTTAAATTTTTCGCCGCTGCCGCCATAACTAATCGCCCTACATTAGTAGAGCCAGTAAAAAATAGATGATCAAAATTAAGCTGGGAGAACACAGTGGAAACTTGTGTTTCTCCGGTTATTACTGCAACTTGATCTTGGGCAAATACTTTACTCAAGACTTCTGTTAAACATTGATTAAACCTCGGGGTAAACTCAGAAAGTTTTAGCATCACGCGATTACCCGCGGCGATGGCAGTAATCATTGGGCTTAAACTCAAATATAATGGGTAATTCCACGGCACCATAATGCCCACCACACCTAAGGGTTGATAGACTACTTTATTACTAGCTGGTTGAAAAATAACAGCAACTTTACGTCTCGATGCTTTACTCCAGCTTTTAACTTGTTTTGTGCTCGAATTAATAGCTTCAACCAAGGTTAAAAGCTCAGAAATTCTCGTTTCATCATGACATCTATGACCAAAATCAGCACTTAATGTAGTAATTAAAGCCTGCTGCTCTGCTAATAATACTAACTTCAATTGCTTTAACTGCGCAATGCGAGATGGAATATCAGGGTATTTATTAGCGGCAAAAGCTAAGCGTTGCGCAGTAAAAGTCTGCTCTATTTCCACTAGCGGAGTTTGTGGAAATTCATTATTTTCTTGATTGGCTTGAATCGCTTGAATCGCTTGAATGGTCATTTATTACTCGAGGTAGAATTTAAAAAATTATAGCTATCTTGATAATACCCAAACTACACCACTAATTGGCTAAGGCATAGGTACTTCAATATAAATGTTACTGCGCCAAATTTACCTTGGCGCGTTTATAGCCTTATCACAACATCAGTACAAAAATCAATCACTATGACTAAGGCGATTAATGCTACTTAGTTCGCTCTAACAAATACTTAGCGGTAGCTAAACGGGTTTTTTCATCCAGATAGTTCTGAGGTGGCATCTCAGGATAATCTGCACGTTTTTTAATTGGGCTAGCAATATAATCCGCTATACCTTGTGGGTTATCCATATAAAGCGCTTGAATAATTTGTATTGGTGGACCAATCATACGTCCGGTATAAGTATGACAACCCGCGCACACACCGTTGTAAACAACCTTGCCACGTTCTGAAGGGTCAATAATACGCGGTGGCACAGGCTCATCTAACAAGTAAGTATCGATTGAATCTGTATTAGTAAATTCACATTCTTGCCAGCTATTAACCCCGACCGTTACATAACGATGGCGATTGATAATACAACTGTCTCTTGAACTACCTACACGAACAATATCAGGGCTACCTTGTTTAAACTCAGTCAACATTAATGCTTTAATATCATCAATGGTGTCATAACCATTATTGTGCATTAGGTTATTTAACAATTTAATACCATCTGGAGAAGGATCAGACTCAGGATCAATGGTTACACCGGGGGCATTTTCATGATCTGTTATCAAGATACCGACGGTTTTGTTACCGGTAATAATATTATTTTCAACAATAACATCATCAGAGGCCATAATTAATATGCCAGTACCTGCAGGAATACTCCCGACCATAGAGCCTGGTGCGCCAAAATTCTTATGGTTATTATTGTAAATAAAGTTATTACGAATGATGACATCATAAGTGGTTTTGATCGGTAAACCTGGGGTGATAAAAGCTAAAATACCACCGGTATTATTATAAACATTATTATTTTCAACAATGGCGTGACGTGAGTTTTCAATTTCAATACCTGCTACGTTATCAAAAACATCATTGTGAGCAACATGAATGTTGTCACTCATACCGACATAAATATCAGCATCTTCAATACCTGAAATAACATTGTATTCAACAATGCCATTTTTACCCAGCTGTGGAAAAATACCATACACGCCAGTATCGACAATGATGTTATTGCGAATTTCAAAGTTATTACCCGCCTGCCCCATCACACCATTACCCTTGTACTTAGTGATAAGGAAATTTTCTACCACAAAGTTATTACCTGAATATAAAAAGGCATCATTTAAAATGCCTTTACCATCAAGCGTGGCGCGTTTACCTTCTTTGATAACACCGATGATGCGAATATCATCTTTATCGATATAAACCGTTTCATGGTAGGTGCCCGGCATGACTTGAATGGTATCACCTGGTTTAGCGGCTTGTACTGCGGCCATGATAGTGTCGCCGTCATTTACTATATGAGTTTTCCCGACCACGGTTCGCTCTGCAACGGCACTTGTCTTACCGCTCTGTTGTACATCTTTGTCTGCCGATTTATCGTAACCGCCGCCGTAGCTTGCACCACTAGCACTGTTAGTAATAACAGGAACTGCATTTTGACTACTGCCTAAATACAGTCCGCCAGCAAAAGCGCCTATGATAAATACCGCTCCAATAATTTTTCTTGAACTCATATTACTCTCCGCTTTGCATACTTACGTTTTGGTGTGATTTTTTTGTGGTAAGTGCTGTGTTTGTTGGTTTTTTTTGTTGTAGTGACTGCTGATTTTTCTTGTTATGCTGAAAGCGTTCATCGATAACAGCTAAGCCTGAAGGCACTTGCTTGGGAATTTGAGGTGTTAAACTCTCATCGGTTAGGGTACCTAAAAAGGTAACAATTAAGTCTAATTCGTCATCGGTTAAATCAGGCTCAGAAATATGCCAATGTAAAAGCATCTCCTCCCCTTCAGGGACAGAATTACCACGGCCATCATTATAAAACTTAACCGCGTCTCTTAAATCGGCATATCGACCAGAGTGCATATATGGCGCAGACTTAGTGATATTCCTTAAGGTCGGTACTTTAAATGCCCCGCGTAACTTAGGTGCGTTGTAAGTTTTTTCGGCGCCAATGTCTAATGATCGACCTTCAGGCTCAGGTGTACCGATAACGGCTATTTCATTATTGGTAAATAATGGTGGTTGATGACATTCAGCGCAGCGAGCGACAAAGGAACGAAAAACATTAAGCCCGGCTATTTCTTCGTCAGTTAACGCTTGATGATAACCATGCGCATAACGATCGTAACGACTATTTAACGAAATTAAGGATGCTTGAAAGGCGGTAAGCGCCGTATAAACCTGTGCTAATTGCAGAGACTTACCTGGTAAAAAGTATTGAGGAAAGGCTTGTTTAAACATGGCAACATAACGGCTATTACTGGTCAGCGTTGCTAATAAATGTTCTCGAGTATTACCCATTTCAAGAGGATCAAACAAAGGGCCTTGCGCCTGCTCTTCCAAGGTTTTAGCACGAACATCCCAGAAGAACTTATCGACAAAGGCCACATTCCATAACGTTGGCGCAGAGCGTGCTACTTTTTCGCCGGTAATGCCGATACTTCTATCGAGGTCATCACTAAAGCCCTTATCAGGTTGATGACAACTGGCACATGATATTGAGCCATCTTTCGATAACGCGGGGTCAAAAAATAAGAAACGGCCCAAATCAATTTGCGCGGGAGTAAAGCCATCTCTATGTGGTGGTAAATTAGTTTGTGTGCCACCTAAACCTTTATTTTGTACCGAACTATAAAATTGATATTGCGTTAATAATCGGCAAACACCTTGCTCGGTTAATTCAAAACTGGGTGGGCAGCGATCCGTTAAGATGAAGTCCTCTAGCAAATTAATGTTCGCGGCCTTATTTTCGATCTCACTAGACTTATCTACAATCTCGTCGGCTAAACAGATTGAACTAACAATAAGTAATAGCGCTGCTGAGCAAACTTTTATAAAATTTTTAAAGCGATGGATTAAAGCAATTAAGTTCATCATAGCGACTGCCCTTTTAATCTTGCATAGCGATGAAATGTAAAATGTCGTCAAGCTCCTTGCCTGAAGTCGTTTTTGCCATCATTGCCATTTGACGACCTAACTTATCATCCGAGTGTGTGCCTCTTATCCCCGTTGAAAAATTTAGCATTTGTCGCTTTAAATAATCACTATGCTGGCCTGATAATTTAGGCGCATTAAATGCGGGGTTACCTTGAGCCTGTCCACCATGGCAAGCACCACACTTCCCCTGATAATAACGACTGCCATTTTTTAAATCACCTGAGCTTATTTGGCTTATTTTTACCGCTGGTAATTTTGATAAATAAGCAGTAACAGAGGTAACATCCTTGTTAGTGACTAGCTGCTTACTCAAGACTTGCATCTGTTTACCTAAAGTATCTTTTTCATGACTGCCACGCAGCCCGACTTTGAAATTAACTAATTGCCTAGTGAGGTACTTTGCCGACTGTCCTGCCAGTACCGGAGCCTTTAATTGACGATTACCTTGACCCTGCTCTCCATGACAAGCAATGCACTGTTGATAAGTGGCGGCAGCTTCGGTAGCACTTGCCGACAGGATAAAGAATAAACAAAAGGCTGGTAAAGCAAAGTTTGCTTTTTGAAATAAAGTACGAAAGAAAATACCGAAGAAAAATAAAAAACTATTCATAAAGAAGCTCACCCTAAAGTTAATGACTTCAATATAAATAGATAAAAATAGAATTGCTGACGAATTATTAAAAAAGACTGACGTATTTTAATAAAAAGCTTATCGAATAACGAAACAGATAAAATAAACGTAAAATATCATCCAGTTAACGGTATTACTATTTGATGGTATTTTTCTTTCTGTAAGCCGTAGGAGTTACACCATGGGTGTTTTTAAAGGCTTTATTAAATGAACTTAAACTTCTAAAGCCGCTTTCTAATGCCAAAGTTAGTACTGGTAGGTGGGTAAATGCTGGCATTATCAACTTTTCTGCGACCTCTTTAATACGGTAAAAATTTAAAAAATCATTAAAGTTGCGATAATTTAACTCGCCGTTAATTAGGCTTCTTAGCTTATATTCGTGAATAGCTAGATGTTTCGCTAGACCTGATATGGTTATACCATCCTGTTGATAAAGTTTATCTGCTTCCATCGACTCAAGAATTTTAATCAGCTCTTTCGAGCTTTTCAATTCTGGTGATTTACTAATAAGGGCGGCAATACTGTTATCAACCGTTTCAAACAAACTTGATTGCTTAAGTTGAAACAATAAAAAATTAATACCGGTAACTAACAAGGCTAATAAAAAGCTGGTGATGATATCTAACACTGGCCACTCTATATTCAACAATTGCTCAAAAACTATGATCAAAATAATATATAAAGCAGAGACCGTGATGACACCACCACGAATATAACGACGCTCTTGCACTAAATCATCGCGCCAGTGCTGCATGGATATCACTAAAGCATGGCTGATTAAGACCAACTCTAAAAGTAAAGCACCGTATTTAACCAGACCATATAAACCAGGATAATCACTTAAGCTAAAAGTAAAAAGTGCTTCAATTATTGATGTTGTCAGAGGCACTAACATTGTCAGAGAAGCAACAATATACTGCCAACGTTTAAGCCTACTATGATCGCCAAAAACACTTAAACTGACTAACCAAAAAACTCCGGGTAATGCATTAAGGCTTGTTTGCACCAGCCACCAAACTGTCGACATGAGCTCAATAGGTGCCAATAGCGAACGGAATATATAACCACAACCACACAGCATTAATAGAATAAATAATGAAATTGAAGGGTTTTGCTTTCTAATAGGCAATAGCAGTAATACACACAAAACCATTTGCGCGAAAGCAAAGTGAGAAAAGAATTCAACCATGAAAACTACTACAGCTCCAAATAAAACCAAGTAAACATAATAAACACAATAAATAAAAAAACCAAGCTCAAAAGGGCTTGGTTTTTTATTTAGGCAGATGATAGTAATAGATATTTCTCTTCGACTTGAGCTAGCAAGGATACTTTAGCTATTCAGTTAACCATGCTGTTGCAACGGTGTAACTAAACAGCACACTGCCTATAAACTACATCACCGCAAGTAGTAGCATAGCTATTAAATGGACTATTAAACGGGATATTCCAATGAGCACTAAAATGAGTACTTAATATCAACACCCATTTCTATACCACGATTAATACGTACATAGGGTGTGTCTAAAATACTGGCAGTTAAGTCGCCAAAACTGACCACATGACGCTCATCAAGTAAATTTTTACCCCATAGACCAATTTTCAAATTGTCATTATCATTGGCCCATGAAATGCGCGCGTTTAAATTCTTAGTATCTAAAAAGTACTCCGGCACCGCTAATTTATAAGCTTCTAGACCAGGTTCAGACATATTATTGTTCTCTAAATAAACATAATCTAAATGGAAATTAGTAGTTCCGACACCAAAATCAGGCATCCAGTCAAAGGTTAAGGTGTAATTAAAGCTCGCATCTACCGATTGAGTTTCTGCGGTAATTAAATCACCCAGTGCATTGTGATAGGAAGGTGTTTTAGTATCTGTTGAGCGCACTTCAGACACAACACCTAAGGTGATGCTATCGGTAGCCATCCAGCGTAGGTCAAATTCAATACCGGTTATTTCTTTATCAACATTAATGATCAGTGGTTTAGCGACTTCATCATCAGGCCTTTGTGAGGAAACACTTTTTTGTAAGTTATCTAAGGTTAGGTAATAAGCACTGATATTTGCGATAACTTGCTCTGCCCAAATACCTTTATAGCCAACCTCATAGTTAGTACTGTCTTCTGGAGCAAAAGCATGAGGTTTTTCATCTGCTGTCGCCCCTAAAGAGTCATAACCTCCTGACTTATACCCGGTAGAGTAAGAAGCAAAAAACATATCATCGTCGGTTACTTGGTAACTAGTTACCAAGCGGCCGGTAACTTTATCCCATGAATCTGAGGCTTGATAATTCACCATATCAAAAAGGGCGTTATCAATCGGAATTTGTGCGCCGCCTTGCATGGCAACAACACTATTTACCGGCACTGTGGCAAAGCTATTTGCTGGCGTATGCCAAGTAAAATCTTTGCTGTCCTGTGAATATCGTAAGCCCGCAATGACATTCCACTTATCGGTAATAGCGTAATCAACATCAACGAAAATACCCCAGTTAGTAAAATCGCCGGTATTGTTTACCGTTTCTTGCCAAGCCATACCCGCGTAACCAGGTCCAAAAACATTCGGTAGATAAGCAGGTAAATATCCTGGCGGTACACCTGGATTAGCAAGCCCTGGCAATTGTGTAGACACTATATCGTAAGTTGTGTTACCTGTAGCATCGACAACATCTGCGGTTAATGGTGCTCCAGCCATACCCATAGCGGCCATGATGGCATCACCTAAACCAAGCATATTTAGCGTGTCAGACCATTCACTGGAGTTCCACATATGATCCATCGCTGGTATTTGACCACCTGATAAATCACTAATTTGCTGATTTAAATCACCGGTCACTAATCGTGCATAGGTGTCAGTAGTTAAGTTAAGCTCGGTCGTTTGGTTAACTTTTTCTTTTGAATAAGAGAAGCCCGCAACGGCATTAATGATGTTACTAACATAATTAATTTGTAGCTCAGTATATAAAATATCTGAGTCTTCATTATTTGAAGTATCGAAGTAACGGCTCACATCGCTAGTACCGTCTTCGTCTTGTCTGTTTATAGTTTGCCAATCACGATAGCTTAAGACATATTTCATTGACCACTGGTCGCTAAACTCATGATTAAGTTTCGCGGTAACACCGTACATATCACGCGCTTCCACACCATTTTTCACATCATTTTCAGCCGTACTACCCATATAACTATTACCATTATCATAAGCATAGTCACTGATACCTATGGCCATAGGGGGTGCTTGCTCAAGATCGTCCCAGTCGTATGACAATTGCAAATTGGTAACATCACTAATATCCCATAACAAAGCGACTCTAGCAGCGCTATGAGCACGTTCACCTAAATCCCAGACCTTAGTCCCTTCATTCCATGGTGAGTTAGTAACATTATTTACTATGCCGTCTTGCTCATTGGTTAAAAAATTTCCGCGTAAGTAAACGTTATCGGTTACCGATACATTAACCATACCTTCGTAACGCTGTAAGCTATCAGTACCTAAGGTCGCTTTAATAAAACCCTCAAATTCTGCTGTAGGTGAATTAGGTACCATACTCACGACACCCATTGCGGCATTACGACCAAACAAAGTGCCTTGTGGACCTTTTAATACTTCGATACGGGCCATATCTGAAAAAAGTACATTTTGCGCAGCCCGTGGCATATAAACATCATCATAAAAAGTTGCTGAAGACGGATCGCCACCAACACTTATATTTGGGCTAGAAATACCGCGCATGGAGATACCTCCTTGGGTCATACTGGTATCGTTAAAGTCAAAACCAGGTATAAACTTGTCGACATCACCGAGGGATATAGCACTACTTTCTTCAAGAGTATCTGCAGATACTGTACTGACTGTGATTGGCACCTTTAAAATGTTTTGTACACGTTTTTGCGAGGTTACATGAATAACTTCAAGATCTGTTTTATTAATTTCAGCGTCTTCTGCTGCATTAGCAAACAGAGGAGTGAATAGTAAAGAAGAAATAATTGCCAAGTGAACTTTATTCTTTTTATGATTAACCTGGGTATTACTTTTCTGGGTATAACCTTGGCTATAACGTTGATGACGGCCTTTTGACATTCTGCTTCCCCTTACTACTGTTTATTGTTTGTTTTATTTTTGTATTTATATAAACGCTGTAATCTGAATTATCACTATATTGATCTATCTCAACAAAAGCTTAAGCAAAATTAAAAAAACTCTGACGATATATTTAAAATAACTGAGTGATTTCTTAAAAACAGTATGTAAAGTGAATTATTCAGTAGACTTACCGCTCACAATTTAAAATAAATTAAAAATAAACTAGCCATGAACTAGGCTGAAATTTCGGTATTTTCAATACGAACATATCGTTTTTTTACTGCTGCTCTCAACAAGAAACTGACCTTATAAATTTATTTTTAAGTTTTTATTAACACACGAAGGCTGAACTTTTTCGTTTATCTATCAGCTGGAGAGAAATAAAAAATTTAAAATAATGTTAGGAAATTAAGCCGTTGATACACTTTTATTTTACTAACACTGAATTTACTACGCCACTGCAGATTTTTTTAGGCTCTAGGGCGCAATGTGGCTTATTTTCTGATTGGTATGCGGGCCTGCCGCTAATCCTAACTATGTAGTATTAGATGAATATACCGGCACTATTTTATGAGACTGAAACTAATAACCTAAGAAAGGCTAAATCGAGTTGGAAAACATATAGCAATGAGCGTGTAACACCTTCCGACTCAGCGATGCCCTTTCCTTCTATTGCGACACATAGACGTGGTATTTTCGTCGAAGATAGGTATTACTCTGCTAACACTGGCGACTTAGATAAGTGTAACGGTATAACTGATGCTCACGGAAATTATGCTTACTATTACACCGAAGATTACCCTTATGGACCACTTTGTTCATTTGGTAGCCCTGACGTTTCATTTTTTATGTCCAATAACGCTTATGATAATGGTGGCAGTAATTAATCACTGACCGATAATATAAGATTCCAATCATTATCTGTAATAAGTGGTTAATCTCATCATTTTTTAGTTAAACCAAAATGCTAATTTTGTTAAAAAACTTTCATAGCCCTTATAAACATTGGTTCGCTTCTGTTGGAACACTACTTGCTATAACAACATAGATAACAAATTCTAAAAGAGATTAATCTATGAACGAAAAGCAGCTATCACAAATAAATTTTTACTTTGTCGGTTTGGTGACACTAACTATTTGGTCATTGCTCATTTGGCAATACCTACACGACGGTGTGCCTAGCCATTACCTAATGCAAAACCCTGAGTTTCCTGAACTATCAAATTGGTGGAGCGCATTATTACTGCCAGTATTGTCATGGGGCCTGCTCCACCGTATTAAAAAACGCATTATTAACTCACCTGCAGAAAGTAGAACATTACTCACTAAGCAAGTGATTATCAGCTTGGTTATTTCACTTACCTATGGCGCAATGCTTTCGCTGTCTTTTCTTTATGGCTACGCTGAAATTTCATCGGTAATGTTTCCAGGTATATTATTTTTTGCACTCTTTTTTAGAGTCTATAGGGAAGAGTTTGTACTTGGCTTTATTCTTAGCATGAGTTTTGTTTTTGGTGCGATATTACCCATACTATTCGGCGTTTTAATAGCTACGGCATCAGCAATAGTTTATTTTGTTGTGCATTTTATTTGGTCAAAAATTAGAACCATCACCGCAAAAAAACAAATAGCTTAACAAGCGAGTGTACCAAGGTCGATTGTTGAACTTCATTGGTTATTCCTATTGTTACAACACCATCATCCACCATAATAGATGATGGTGTTGAAGATCATTTAGTAAAACTGCTATCTGGTGTGCCCGTAAAACATGACAATACGTAAGGGTAGCTAAGGGTAATATAGTAGGCATAAGCACCATTGAGTGTCATGCCATTACATACATCTAAATCACCCAAACCTTCAATATATTCATAATCATCTCTGAATGCGCCATCATAACTTCCTCCTGGATCCTCAGCGCCATTGGGTCTATCACCTGATTTCAGCCGATAGCTAGATCTCACTGAGCGCACCTCACCTTGATCATCAAAATAAGTCCCGTAAATAGGAAAACCATCCGCGGCGAAACCTATAACCGGTGAGTCTTGGTTATCATTATCTTCGAATAAAGCGATAGGTGAACCATGATAGTGATAGGTACCATTGGGTTGTGCGTGAGCGTTATGAGAGTCAACGGCAAAACCATTGGCGGCATGCATTGGATCGTATCGCCACAGTTGATCATTATCATTACAGCCAACTTTGCCATTTCCTACGCCGTAACAACCCGCAGCTAAAAGGTCGACTTTAACGCCATTGAGTAAAATAGCATTGTCTACTTGTAATGAAATGGGGGTAACCTGATTAGCTTTAGTTGGGGAAATAGTAATTTCAAACTGATCACTTTGCTCACTCACATCATTAGGAAAGGCTCCGCCGCCATCATTAAAATCGTGGTTAGGGATGGCATTAGTGTTAAATACACATTTATCACCTACCAGTGAAATAACCAGATCGCCATGAAAGACAACACCGTTATTTATATCATTCACCGTTGAGGTAAATTGCTCAATATAGTCCACACAGTTTTTACTTTGATTGCTAAGGGTAACATTGGTTATATCAAGCGGGTTTATGCTTTCTTGCTGATATATAAGCGCTGAGACAGCCGTTAAGTTAGCAACTTGTGCAAGTAAATCAGCATCATTAGTGGGCAGTAGGTTATTAGTTTCTGAAAACTGAACCGACACATTATCTGATACGTTTCCTGACAAGTTATCTGATAATAAATACAGCTCTTGACTGCCATCTTCAAATTTAATCAATTTATAGTCTTTAGACCGAGTTGCCCAGCCTGTCACTTCAACAGATTTATAAGCGGTGTAGCTATACTCTCTTCCCCCGCTAGTCTCATCCGTAAATAAAGCTTTAAAACTTTGGCTATCATGTACTTTAGTTGCTGACACGCCGGCGATTTCAGCTATCGTTGCATATAAATCAGTTGCCGTGACTAAAGCCCTTTCTCTTTCATTAATTCGTGTTACACCCTGCCCAGACACAATAAAGGGTGTCGCAATACCGCCTTGATATAAACTGCCTTTCGCATGTGTTTTACTATAAGTTGATGTATCAATAACACTACTTGGTGTGCCGTTATCACCAATAAAAATAACAATGGTATTGTTGCGTGTATCTTCATCTAGGTTATCTAACAATCGTCCTATTTCAGCATCCATCGCTTCAATTGCCGCTAAATAATAATCGCGTTTATTGTTAGTAATATCACTTGAAGTACCCGATAAGTCACGGTTGTGTAAAGATTGTGGCGGTAAATGAAAAGGTGAATGTGGTGCTGAGTAAGCTACCCATGCAAACCAAGGCGTTGTTTGTTCACTTACCCAGCTAAGGGCTAAGTCGGTAATTTTAGTGGAGTGATATACTGTTGAGTTTTCTACCACGCCGTTAATGGTGAGTGACCAATCGTAGTAATCTGCTAAATTTCCAATATTACCCGCATAATAATCAACCCCGACATCATTAGGATGTGTTTCATTAGTGCCGCCGATATGCCACTTGCCAAATACTGCCGACTGGTAGTTGTCTGTAGCGGCATTACCTTTTAAATATTGTTGTAAAATTTCATGCTCTGCTGACAGATTTCCAGGCAATGATTCAACACCATTATTAACGCCGTATTTACCGGTAATAATAGTACTACGTGTTGTGGTACACGCTGGTGTTACCCACATATTGTCGAAAGTGATACCCTGCTGCGCCAGCATATTTAACGTAGGTGTTTGCGGTAGATCAGCGCTTAAATCATATTGAGCAGAAGCATCTAAGCCTTGATCGTCTGAGATAATAAATAAAATATTAGGTTGTATTAGTGCATTATCGTTTTCTATAGATGGCTCTTCCGGGGTTTCTACTGAATCTTCAACTGGCGTTTCTACAGGAATATCAATTAGGCTCTCGGCTTCTTCTGTGGAGCTGCCACCGCAACTAGTGAGGCTAACCAATGTAATGGTGATTATAAGAAAACGTAATAGCTTTAACATGACAATCGGAACCTCGTAGCTGAAAAATCATATGAATATTAAAATACAGCATAGCTTTATTTTTATTAAAACTTAGCATTACCTATTCCATTAACTTAGTTTGCACTATGGTAAGTAAGGTTGGGTAAAGCGCGAGTAAAGTTATGTAAAATAACAAAGCGCTAGTAAGTTTCACTTCACTTGATTTAGTGCAGAAAGCATTTTCTGATTAGCACCGTTAAAAGGCTAACGACTTCCACTTTTCGGTCGTTACTTGTATTATTTAACAATTAGTGAGGTTTATTAAATAATACCCGCAGGTATCTAATAAAATCGCGTTTTTGACATTATCAACGATTCCTTCATGTATAGCCCTGTTAAATTAAGCACTGGCATATTACTGTCGCATTGATGACGCCGTTACGACGTATACAAATAGGCAATTTCAGCTCATATTGAATTTAATCAAATGAGAGGAATTGAAAATGAAAATGCTACTAGATAAAAACAGACTGACAACTGAACGCCAGCAAAGGGCTTGGAGCCAAACTCAATTAGCAGAGGTATCGTGTTTAAGTTTGAGAACAATCCAACGTATTGAAAAAAATGGTAAAGCTTCTTTAGAATCTACCAAAGCGCTGGCTTCAGTTTACAATTTAAAAATTACCGACCTTAGTATCACAAATCCTAAAGAAGTTAGTCTGTCAGCTCTCCCTCAACCAGCCATAGATAACTTTTGTTGTCTCAGTCGCGCAGCCAAAGTCCTGACAACAACAGTGTTTATATTAAGTACCTTAGTATTGTTGTTTATGTTGTGGACTAATATCCCGCCAGCTTGGATAGGTGAATTGAAGAGAGGGATATTTAGTGACCGATTATCCGCCTCTATACTCAATATTATCAGTACTAGCTTAGCAATAATATTTACCCTTACTATAGCAATAATTATAGGTCTTTTATTCGATGCGATTAGAGATGATGGGCTGTACCACTATGTTAAATCCTATATACAATCAGGTAAGTTATCATTATCGCGATCCTACACGAAAATGCGACAAACGATCATAAGCTATGGTAAATTTTTGGCTAAACCCTTAATGATTTCTGGCGTAATAATAATAATATCTGGTACAGGTATATATCTAACCATGGAAGACTATCAAAAAAATAATATGGCTAGATTTCTGCAAAAATTTTAGCCTGTTCACCAGCCTGAAATTAACGATCCGGAGAAGTTACTAGTTATATAGCTACCTGTAAAATAATTGACTGCTGATCTTTCTTGGTCATTTTACTAACGACTAACTTAAACGAATTATCCATCATGCGTTCAATCTCTCCTTGAGGAATAGAGCCATCAAGAATTATGGTATTCCAGAGTCTTTTGTTCATATGATAACCCGGAATAACCGAAGAAAATATATCACGTAGCATTACGGCTTCATCTGGATCGCACTTTAAATTCATCCACCAGTCACTCTTGCCGCTATCTTTATCACCTTCACCCATTTTACTCAGCGACAAAGTAGCAAACATTTTATTTTTCACTTTGAATACTTTAACTTCTTCGCCAAAGGGAAAATCTAACTTAACTTGAGGTTTACTCAGTAAATATCGTTCTGCTTGTTGTTCATTGAGGCTGTTCATAGTTTTGTCCCTGTTAACTGCTTTTACTAAACCGAACTCAGGTTAGCTTATATTACTTATCATAAGCAGTTGAAGCATTTTATAGTCTATAGATTTTAGTGGTTGTGTCATCAATGAAAGACAAAGAGCATAAAAACGTTCTACTTAAATGCAATGAATGTATGCAATGAATGTATGCAATGATAACTGTGAGGCTGCTTATGTGCAGTACACCAAAACCCAAAACTAAAATCAAAGGGAAAGTAAAATCGGCTTTACTGGTTTTTATCCGCATCTGTTTTTGATCTATTTAAAAAAGTAGTACTCCGCCAATAATGACTCTGAGTTGGAAGTACATTGCTGGCGAAATAAAGCAGGTCAACACTAGCGCTATTAATTTACGACTCCAAGCCTCATTAGAAAGAGTAAGTAGCTTCAACCCAGGCGCTTAAACCTTCGCTCGGTAAACGAGTCATTACTGGAGTTCCAACTTCTTGAACACGGTTATAGCCGCCAAGGTGATTTTGATACTCTCGATTAAACAAATTATCGACACCACCACGAATGGTAAAGTCTGAAGTAACAAAATATTCAACATCAATATTAACTAAACCGTAACCTGAGGTCGCTTGTTCGGTATTCGTTGCTGATACATCATCTTGTGCAGCTACCGCAACTAAGGTTAAATTCGTTATGATATTTTCATCGTGATAACTAAAGCTCACTTGACCATTTAATGGCGCAATACGATAGAGGTTATCATCAATATCGCGACGTTCCCCCTTCACATAACTGGCAATACCTGATAATTGAAAGTTATCGCTAAGATTGTAATACCAGTTAACATCAGCGCCATACAACTTGGCATCAACGTTACTAAATTTTAGTGGGTTGTCATCACCTGACATCATAGATGCCATCATTTTAGCTGAAGCATCTGCCATACCCATTGGTGTACCTTGGATATAATTATCAATATTTTGATAAAAAATATGCGGTGCAATCATGAAGTCGCTACTTTGCCATGTTAAACCAAGGTCACCTTGATAGGCCGTTTCAGACTCAAGATTAATATCGCCAATATAAGTATGACCATCAGCTAAACCACCGGTGGACTCCATTGGTGTCCATAAATAACGTTCTTGATATGAAGGTGCGCGGCTCTTCACACCGACACCAATATATAACGATAATAC
>JALJPA010000089.1 GCA_022969215.1 Colwellia sp.
TCAAGCGGGTGGACTATTAATGCTAATTAGCCTATGTGCTTTAGTAGGTTTTCACTTCCAGCAAACCGGCATATTAAGCTTCGACTATGATATTTTAATACAAAATCCTATTACCGGTGACCTGGCATTTTGGGTCGCACTGGGCTTTACCATCGCCTTCTTAGTAAAACTACCTGCTTTACCCTTTCATTCCTGGTTACCGGATGCTCATACTCAAGCCCCTACTGCCGCCAGTGTCATACTAGCGGCGGTATTATTAAAAACCGGTGGTTATGGCATTATTCGTTTTGTGCTGCCTTTATTTCCACAGGCGTCGATACAACTCGCGCCCTTTATGATGTTGATAGGTGTTATTGGCATCATCTATGGCGCTATGATGGCCTTTGTGCAAACTGACTTAAAACGTTTAGTTGCCTATTCAAGTGTCAGCCATATGGGTTTTGTCTTATTAGGCTGTTTTGCTTTTAATATTTATGCGCTGCAAGGGGCTGTTATGCAAATGTTAGCCCATGGCATTAGTACCTCCGCGTTATTTGTTTTGGTTGGCATAATACAACATAGATACCACACCAGAGACCTCAATGAGCTAGGCGGATTATGGCTTAATTTACCTAAGCTCAGTGCTTTTGGCTTATTTTTTGGTATTGCTTCTTTAGGCATGCCAGGGCTGGGTAACTTTGTCGCAGAATTCTTGATATTAGTGGGCAGTTTTGAGCAATACCCCATACTGACAATATTTGCGGCTTCAGGTTTAATATTAGCGGCGGTGTATTCCTTATTATTAATTTACAAAACCTTTTTTGGCCAAACAAAACATCCTCATGATAATAAAATAGCAGACACCAATACCAAAGAGTGGTTAACCCTCATCTCTATGTGTTTTATTCTCATTTATTTAGGTTTTCACCCGCAGCCATTTTTCGATTTGGTGCCCATTACCTTGATGAAACTGAGCTTTATACCCGCTGATATTGGAGCTTCATTATGAATTTTTATTATTACCCTGCATTCATTGTAATGTTTGCTGCCTTGATGATATTAATTCAACTTTGCGTTAAAAGAAGCCATGTCATTAGTTATATCATTTCAGGCTTCGGTTTATTGATGGCCATAATCATGCAGATTTATCTACAAAACCATACTGATAATCTAATTATTAATCAAACTAATAGCAGCGATGTTTTATTTGTTTTTAATGCCCAAACAAGCTTTGTTTCGCTGTTATTATTAATGGTGGTCGTCATAATTTGTGCACAACTTTATCATTGGCTTAAAACCATAAACGAGCAAAAAGAGGAATATTATTTATTGTTTTTATTAACCACCCTGGGTGGTTTGATAATGGTTTCGAGTAATCATTTTGCCAGCTTTTTTCTCGGCTTAGAATTAATGAGCCTGTCGTTTGTTGGCTTGATTGCTTATTGCGGTCATGATCAAAAAGCACAAGAAGCTGGCATTAAATATTTAATTTTATCAGCCATCGCTTCCGCCTTTATTTTAATGGGCGCGGCACTTTTATATCTTCAATTTGGCTCTTTATCTTTTTCAGAGTTACTGCAAAACACTTCGAGTCAAATTTTACCTCAATGGGCGATTATAACTGCAATCATCTTTATTTTTACCGGGCTATTTTTTAAGCTTTCTTTAGTACCTTGCCATTTATGGGTTGCTGACTTATTTGAAGGTGCTCCACTTGCAACTGCAGCTATGTTAGCAACTTTATCAAAGTTAGCTGTGTTCATTATTCTATGGCGATTAGTCACTCTAGGAAATTGGCAACAATATCAGATTATTATAGATATCTTATCTATCGTAGCGATTGCATCTATGTTTATCGGTAACTTTTTGGGTTTATTACAAAAAAACCTATTACGATTAATTGCCTACTCTTCTATCGCACATTTTGGTTATTTATTAATAGTTTTGTTATTAATAAATAACCATGCTATTTCATTTTCAAGCAAAAGCTTTAATGCCCAAACCCTATTTTTCTATTTAGTGGCCTATTTATTTACCCTGGTTGGTGTGTTTTCTGTCTTCATGCAATTGCCAAAAATAAAAACACTCGATGATTTAAGTGGTTTATTCTGGCACAAACCTGTTATTGCTATCACGCTAATGTTGTTAATGCTTTCATTAGCGGGTATTCCATTAACCTTAGGTTTTATGGCTAAATTCTATTTGGTCATGGCCGCCGTCAGTCAGCAATTATGGCTGGTATTAACTGCGTTAGTGATAAGCAGTATTATTGGTTTATTCTATTATTTAAGAGTCATTATGGCGATGTTAAAAACACCGGAGGATGAGTTAAAATTTAGCGATATAAAATCCGATGGCAGTAGCCTTTCACTTAATCTACTTATATTATTTTTAGTCATTGGTTTTGGTGTATTCCCCTCTTCCTTAAGTCAATTTATTCAACAAATAACAGGTTCAATTAATTTAAAAATTTAACAATTGGAGAAAATTTGATATTTATCACGCATTTGTTGCAATGAAAAAATAGGATAACGTGCCAATGCAATACTAGATGGTTTATCATGGTGACAATATTGAAAAGTCATTGTTCCGAAATGCGTAAAACAAGTAACAAAAAAACCAAAGACATTGATTAAAAGAAATAAAAAGATAAGAGCGAACGCTAATGAGTATAACTGAACAACCATCTATCCTTTGGCACGATTATGAAACCTGGGGCATATCTCCTAAGTTTGATAAACCATCTCAATTTGCCGGTATTCGCACAGATCTTGATTTAAATATCATTGGCAAGCCAGAAATGTTTTATTGTCAACCGCCAGTGGATTACCTGCCGCACCCAGAAGCTTGTTTAGTAACAGGCATTACCCCGCAAAAAGCACAACGTGAAGGTTTAACCGAAGCACAATTTGCTGCACGCATACATGAATTATTTTCAGTGCCTAATACTTGTGTCGCCGGCTATAACAATATTCGCTTTGATGATGAAGTCAGTCGCT
Organism: Colwellia sp.; assembly: GCA_022969215.1. Lineage (GTDB taxonomy): Bacteria > Pseudomonadota > Gammaproteobacteria > Enterobacterales > Alteromonadaceae > Colwellia. The sequence goes on from JALJPA010000089.1 coordinate 2,979, forward strand.
ATTTATTCTACCGTAACTTTTATGACCCTTATGCCCGTGAATGGCAAAATGGCAATAGCCGCTGGGATATTATCGATATGGTGCGGGCCACTTATGCCCTACGTCCTGAAGGTATTAACTGGCCAACCGTTGATCGCGACGGCGAAGAAGTAGTTAGCTTTCGTCTAGAGTTATTAACCAAAGCTAATGGCATTGCTCATGAAGCCGCTCATGATGCTATGAGTGATGTATATGCCACCATTGCTATGGCAAAATTGATTAAAGAAAAACAGCCAAAGCTCTATGAGTTTATATTTAACTTAAAGAACAAAAACCAAGTTAAAGATTTGATCAATACCGCAGATATGACACCTATTGTGCACACCTCAAGTAAAATATCATCGGCACACGGTTGTACAAGTTGGTTTGCGCCAGTGATTTATCACCCAGTCAATAAAAATGCGGTAATTTGTGTCGATTTGGCCCAAGATATTTCACCTTTATTGTCGCTTAGCAGTGAAGAAATAAAAGCACGTTTATATACCCGACATGATGATTTAGCACCAGACGAAAAACCAATACCTGTTAAGCTTATTCATGTAAATAAATGTCCTGTTATAGCGCCAGCAAAAACTTTACTACCTGAAAATGCAGAGCGTTTAGCAATACCCCGAGATTTTTGTCTTGAAAATTTAGCTTTATTGAAAAAGCATGCTGAGCTAAGAGATAAGCTAAGTGATGTTTTCGCTACTTCAGATTTTGATAATGAAAACACTGATGCTGAGCAAGCGCTATATGGCGGTAGTTTCTTTAGTCATAGCGATAAAGCGCAAATGGACATTTTACGCGGTTTAACACCAGAGCAATTAGCAAACCACACGTTCAAGTTTCAAGATGATCGTTTATGCGTATTATTGTTTCGCTATCGAGCTAGGAATTACCCATACACTTTATCTACTGAAGAACAACAAAAATGGCAGCAGTATTGTCAGAATAAACTGCAATACGGCGGTAAAGGAATTTTATCTCTCGATGAGTTTATGATGAAGATTGAAAACCTAGCCCACGAGCATGAAGAAAACAAAACTAAATTGACGGTATTAAAAGCTTTGTATGAGTATATTCAAGGCTAATAGCAACAAACGAAAAACCGTGTCTAAAAGCAGGAAGGAATAGCGTAGACAACCTATACTTGAAATTAGTTTTACTACATTTTGAGGTGGGTCATGGCTATTGCGTATAAGGACAAACTTAGCACGCGGTTATTTACCCCCCTGGTGATAATTTTTATAATTATCTTTGCCCTGCTCGCTTTTTACGTGCCAAATATCACTAAAAAAAATGCCATTATATCAGCCATAGACTCAGCTGAATCCACGGTAAAGCAGTATAAAACTATTCGCGGTTATTACACCAAGAATATCATCAAAAAAATACTCCCTATTGAGAATATTCAACCGCATTACCAACATAAAGGTAGTGCTGGTGTTATTCCTTTACCCGCTACCTTTATCCATGATCTAAGTGAAGAATTTACTAAGAAAGGCATAATGACGTTAAAGCTGTACAGCCCTTACCCCTTTCCTAATCGCCAATCACGTCAGCTAGACGATTTTGCTAATAAAGCCTGGAAATTCTTGAATACCAACCCAGAGAAAAGCTACTCGGTCACCGAAACGATAAACAATATCCAAGTAGTGCGTGTTGCTTTAGCAGACACAATGAGTCAACAAGGTTGTGTTGATTGCCATAATACTCACCCAGACACTCCTAAAAATGATTGGCTACTTAATAATGTTCGTGGCGTACTCGAAGTTCAAGTGCCGATAGAAAAAGATCTTGCCAATGCCAACCAGCTAAATTTTACTATCGCCGGTATTTTTTGTGTGGCATTAATTGCCACCGTCGCTTTGCTATTTTTCATGTTTAGGCAGCTAATTTCTAACCGCTTACGTAATGTTTATAGCGCACTTGATGATATTGCCACAGGGGATGGTGATTTAAGTCAGCGTTTAGAAGAAAAACCTATAGATGAAATAGGGCTTATTGCCTCGGCATTTAACCGTTTTATCAACAAGCTCGAGCAAACCATTTCAGGGATTAATAATCAAATTCATCAGCTAAGTGAAAACACGCAAGCAATGCAAAACATTACTAATAAAACCCAGAAAGGAGCATTAAATCAACTAACGCTTGCCGATCAAGTTGCCAGTGCAATGAATGATATGAAAGCATCGACCCAAGAAATGGCTGAAATAGCAGCGGGTACTGCCGAAAACTCACAACAAGCTCAACATCAGTCCGCGCAAAGCCAAACTATTATTCAGCAAAGTATGCACTCAGTTGAAGAGTTATCATCTATGATGCAGCAAGCTTCTGAAGTTGTTGGCCAACTTGAGTCAGATAGCCAAAATATTGGTGGTGTACTTGATGTCATACGAGGCATTGCCGATCAAACAAACCTCTTAGCCCTCAATGCCGCTATTGAGGCTGCACGTGCAGGTGAACAAGGGCGAGGCTTTGCCGTTGTTGCTGATGAAGTGCGTACACTTGCCAGCAGAACTCAACAATCGACAGAAGAAATTAATAAAATGATAATGCAACTGCAAATGGGAGCGAAATCAGCCGTAGAGACGATTAAACAAGGTGATGGCAGTATTGATGAAAGCAATACTAAAGCGAAAGAAACCAATGACATTATTAACGAAATGAGCGAAATCATTAATAATATTCAAGCACAAAATTTACAATTAGCCACAGCAGCAGAGCAACAAGCAGCGGTAAGCAATGAGATTAACCAAAATATTGATACTATCAAAGACGTTTCTGCAACGGCAAGTGAAAGCAGCCAAGAGCTGCTTGACATGGCTGAGAAGATTAACCAGGGCGTCGCAGTTATTAGTAAACAGTTAAAGCAATTTAGTAAAACATAAAATTGAAGTGCTGTGCATAATTACGGCTCATATACATTATGCTGAAACTATACTTTCATCTGAGTTAAAAATTACAGGCAACATTTTCAGCTATACTCTGTGAAGCGAGTTGCCCAAGTAATGCTTGGGTAGACTCTATACCTGGTAATTCAGCAATATAAGGTAGCATATCGGCGGTTTGCCCACTAATGACTTGATACAGCACCAAAGCACTAAGTAAGGCGCCTAATTCTGTAGCGTGATTGCCGTCAGCTTGATAAAGTGCTAATTCAGGCTGCACTGCTAAGACTTTATTCCAACTCAGTCCTACTGGTGCAACACAACTAAATTCTGTCCTCGCAATACCTTCGTGTATGCTGTGAACATAATCGGCATCTAGAGCATTTCCTCGCTGAGGATGTTCTGGGAATAGAATTGGCGTAGCGTCAGTATTTTTAGCGCGTTGAATCCAGATTTTAGTCGCTTCAGTAGAGTACAGCACTGATTGGCTTTGAGAGTACTTCTGCCCTTGCAAAATTATATGTGTCCACGGTCTTGATTCAACCATCTCGATTAGGCTTTCTTTATCAACTATTACATCTAGGAAGGCCCCAATACGGGTATCAAGGCTTACTTGCTTTTCTTTTAGTCCATCTTTAAAAATAGTGGTCAATAATTTTTGTATAAACTGTACGTGGCTGTTACCAATAATGAGCACTTGATAAGTATCAAGTGCTCTATTGTCTGGAATCGCTATATTTTCAGACTCACTGGTCGGCTCGGTTATTTTATCGGTTTGGGTAACGGCTACGGCTGGTGTGCCACCGCCACCACAACCTGAAAGTAACAGTAAGGATATCAATACAAGTAGGCTTATTTTCATCATTCCCTCGATGTAAAGGTATATTTAATTTTATAAATATACCATAAGTTTCATCCTTTAAAGCTTATTTTTCAAAACGAGATATAAGGCTTGAGGTATCCCAGCGATTACCACCCTTTTCTTGAATCTCTTGATAATAACCATCAAGTTGTTTAGTTACGGTCAAATCAGCACCTAGTTTTTCAGCCGCGTCAAAAGCAATGGCAAGATCTTTTCTTACCCAATCAACAGCAAAGCCAAAATCAAACTCACGGGCACACATAGTTTTACCGCGGTTATCCATTTGCCATGAGCCTGCTGCACCTTTACCTATAGTTTCCAGTAATTTAGTAGTATCTAAACCGGCCTTTTGCGCAAAATTCAAACCCTCGGCTAAACCTTGAACGGTGTTAACAAAACAAATTTGATTCACCATTTTGGCTAATTGACCTGAGCCGACAGGTCCCATTAATTGGCTAAAACGGCCGAAAGCAGCCATCACAGGCTCAGCTCTTTCAAACACGGCTTCATCACCGCCAACCATTACCGTTAATATGCCATTTTCCGCACCTGCTTGACCGCCAGAAACAGGCGCGTCTAAAAAGTATTGCTCGTTCTTATCGGCAATAGCACCAAGCTCAACAGCAAGCTCAGCTGATGCCGTGGTATGATCAACAAATATACTGCCTTTAGGAAGTCCGGCAAAAATACCCTCTTCACCCAAAGCCACTTGACGAACGTCATCATCATTACCGACACAAGAAAAAACTATGTCACAACCTTCGGCCGCTAGCGCTGGCGTTGCGGCAATGTCGCCGTCAAATTCTTGCTGCCAAGCTATGGCTTTCTCTTTATTACGGTTATAGACACAAACGTGATGACCCGCTTTTTTCAAATGCCCTGCCATTGGATAGCCCATTACACCAAGACCAATAAATGCTACTTTCATATTCCAACCTTTTAAGTCATTAATTCTTTAACTAATTCAATAGTGGCAGTTTACGATAGTTTACTATTTTGCTCTAGCAACTTTGCAAACCCGCCGTTTGAATTTAGAACTATAATTACATTGCACACAATTAAATTGTGCAAAATCAAGTTTGCGACTATAATATCGATTAGCTAGTTACACTAGCTTACTATTTTACCTTTAGGAGATAACGAATATGAGTAATATTTATCAATTTTCAGTTGAGAACAATAAACAAGAATCTATTGAATTAACTCAGTTTACCGACAAAGTATTACTTATCGTTAATACTGCCAGTAACTGTGGCTTCACCCCACAATATCAGGGATTGCAAGCACTACACGATTCTTTCCAAGAAAAAGGTTTTGAAGTTTTAGCCTTTCCTTGTAACCAATTTAAGCAACAAGAAAGTGGTAGCAATGAAGAAATACAGCAATTTTGCGATTTACACTTCAACATAAAATTCCCTTTATTTAATAAAATAGAGGTCAACGGAAATAACGCTCATCCCCTATTTAACTATTTAAAACAGCAAGCGCCCGGTATTCTGGGCTCAAAATCAATTAAGTGGAACTTCACTAAGTTTTTGGTTAATCGCCAAGGTGAAGTAGTACAACGTTATGCGCCAACAACTAAACCAGAAGCAATAACTGCTGATATTGAAAAGCTGTTGTGAGTGCAACTGAAGAGCGATTGAGAGTAAGCAATGAATAATAATCTATTACTGGAAAAGCAATTATGTTTTCGCCTTTATAGCTTAAATAAATTAATGTGCCGCCTTTATGTCCCGGTACTAAAAGAGTTAGCATTAACCTATCCGCAATATTTAGTGATGATGGTTTTATGGCAATATAAAGCCGGTATTTCAGTTAAAGACTTGGGCGCTCAGCTGGATTTAGATTCAGGCACCCTTTCGCCGCTATTAAAACGTATGGAAAAGCAAATGCTCATCAAGCGGGAACGCGATTCAACAGATGAACGAGTTGTGCTTATCAAGCTTACTCAAAAAGGAGTCGAGTTACAAAAAAGTGCTGAGCATATTCCTGCAAAAATGTTTGTTGTGACCGGATTATCTCCGGATAAACTACAAGAGTTGAACCTGACACTTGATCAGCTAATTGATAATTTAGGTGATTAAAGAAAGCAATGACATTGAAACTGATTTGGCATACAATTTTGTTCTTAGCCCAAGCCTTTAAAAATAAGGTTTGGGCTAAATTAGACTCATTGAAATTATAGCTTAGGAAAACAAGCTATTGTGCAATTTCTCGACCACAGAATTAGCATCAGCTTCAGCAACTAAAAAGCATATGTTATTGGCACTAGCGCCATGACAAATCAAACGAATATTTATATCATTTATCGTTTCAAAAATGCTTTGTCCTATACCTTTCGCACACGTTAAACCATTACCAATAACGGCAACAAGTGATAAGCCATGCTCGACGCTCACTTCACAAAGCTGTTCTAATTCAGCAACAACGGTATTGGTAATTAGTGATTGGGTTGAGCCACTTGGATTATCAAAAGTTAAAGCAACACTGATTTCACTGGTGGTAATTAAATCAACACTCAGTTCGTGCTTTGCTAGTACGGTAAATACTTTCGCTAAAAAACCACTAGCATGTAACATTGCCGGGCTTTTTACTGTCACCAAGGTTTGCTCACGTCGCAAAGCAATTGAGCGATAAGTGGGGTTTGACTCTACCTTTTGCTTTATTTGCGTACCGCCCTTTTCCGGCTCCTTACTTGAGCCGACAAAAACAGGAATATTACGACGAATGGCCGGAATAAGTGTCGCTGGATGTAAAATTTTTGCGCCAAAGGTGGCCATCTCAGCCGCTTCACCAAAGCTAATTTCTTTAATTGCTCGAGCTTGATCGGTAATACGTGGATCGGTAGTAAAAATACCCACCACATCGGTCCAAATAGATAAATTATCGCCATTTATCGCTTCAGCGAGTAACGCTGCTGAATAATCTGATCCACCCCGTCCTAACGTCGTGGTATGACCTTGACTGTCTTGACCAATAAATCCTTGGGTAACAATCACTTTATCAAGCAGTTTAGGCGCTAACAGCAGTGAACATTGCTCACTCAGTTGCTTGATATCGACCATGGCTTTACCATGTAAGCTATTAGTTTTCATTACTTGCTGAACATTAAAATACTCTCCAGCAACGCCAATCGATTGTAAAACTTGTGCAAAAATACGTGAGCTTAATTGCTCACCAAAGGCCAGGATCGCATCGGTAGTTTTACTGGTGTATTGTAGAGATTGCGTTAAAGCATGTTGGGTCAGTTCATCAAGCAAACTGTTTATTTGTTGATTAAGGTCTGCTTCTACATCACTAGCTAAGTGCTGAGTGATATTCACTTGAATAACACCAATACTTTCAATAATGTCTTTTTGTTCATTTACCGTAACATTTTGCTGACTTAAACGAACCAAATAGTTCGTTACACCAGCACTGGCTGAAACAACCACTAACCGATTTCTGGTATCGTTTTTAATAATATTGGCGCAGCGCAACATGGCTTGGAAATCGGCAACACTGGTGCCGCCAAACTTGGCTACGGTTATTGATGATGTAGATTGTACTGAATTCACAAATTTCTCCCATAAAAACACTAGCTACTGAGCTCTATTGAGTAAGTTAGCTATTGGAAGAGCATGACTGAGTAGTTAACGAATGGAGTATTTTGCCTTTTTAGCAGACTAAGCTAATAAAACGGCAAAAAAACGAAAATTTTTCAGCCAGAAGCTCTCCACCTATAATTTAATGTTTAATGATGCCTAATAATATAAGCAATATTTAACAAATACGTCAGGTGACAGCCATAAGGATTCAACCTTAATGACCGAATATTTAAGTCCACCCTCAAATACTCTCGGCGATAACGTCCCTCAAAAACGGTCATTGGAATTGTGGTCCCTCGCGTTTTCTACCTAAGTTTCGCACCTCTTCTGGTATATTGTGGTTTAGAGTATTCACCCTAAACCACAATATGGAATTATTAGACCCGATTTTGACCACTATTGCAACAGGACTTTTAGCAATTTATTGTAATTTCCCAACTGCTTATGGTCTTTTTATTATTGGTATACTTCACCAAGAGGTTCGTCACTGTATCGTTTACTACATCGAATAGTATAACGAGCTGCAAATTTACTTGATAAAGATAGCACCAATAACTAAGCAGAACTTTAAAATCCATCGCTGAAGTTTGTCAGCCATCGCACTTTGTTATTGCAGCAATGAAATGGTGATAAGCATGATTTAATCGTTGTGCCTAAAGCTAAAAGAGCTAACAAACTCTGAAACATACACTAGATTAATAACGTGAATACTCGGTTTATTTACCAAATATGTAGTTCAACCAAGTGATTACTTGCTAAACACGATTTAATGTTAATTTAGACTCAAAGCTGGTGAGCATAACGTATAAATAATGGGGATGGATTTGCATAATCCGGTCTTTTTCTTTTCATCCTAGTTAATCGTTATGTTTGTCATTCTAACGCTAGTTTTTTAAGAATTAGCAAAGCAATCTTTCGATGCCTCAAAAAGCTGGTCTATCAATCACTTTGACTGGCTATTTATCGTTAATGGTAACATTTTTGTGCTGTTTTGTTTGGCATTAGTGGTTTTACCCCTAGGTAAAATTCGACTCGGTGGTTTCGGAGCAAAAGCGGAATTTAGCTAAGCAGCCTGAGGCAATAGTTGATATAGTAAATAAATATCAATGTAGTAGGTAACTTAGCTAAATCATATGGATTTATTTCTTCTTAAAAAAATAATCACTGTCTTTATCATGCCTATTAATATAGTGCTGTTATTACTTATCTTTGCCCTGTTTATGCATGGTAAAAATCCTAAGAAAAGCATCAAAAGCTTATCGGCGGCTATTGTCATTTTATTTATCAGCGCCTTTCCGCCCTTTTCGAATACAGTAATGACGGCTATTGAAAATGACTACCCACCTTATGTTAAAACAGAAACAAGTATCGATTATATTGTAGTACTCGGTTGTGGCCACAATACCAATGCTGAATTACCGGTAACCAGTCAATTAGCTACGTGCTCATTACAGCGCATGGTTGAAACTTTGCGTATATACCAATTGCACCCAGAAGCGAGAATAATCACCTCGGGTTCTGCCGGTCATAATCCAGTATCTAATGCTGAAACCGTAAAACAATCATTGGTACTTTTAGGTGTGCCAGCACAAAAAATTATTACTGAGAATTTCCCCAAAGATACTGAAGAGGAGGCAGAGCTTATTGCGCCTAGGGTGCAAGGCACAAAAGTAATACTAATCACCAATGCCGATCATATGCCTAGGTCTATTAATTACTTTCAGGCACAAGGTATTTACCCCATTGCGGCCCCTACCGGTTATTGGGTTAAAAACCCTGACAGTAGTAAAAGCTGGGCTCACTATATGCCAAGCAGTAAAAAGTTGCAGCAGAGCACTATTGCCTGGTATGAAAGTTTAGGCTTAATAGTGCAATGGTTTAAGTCGTTATTTAGTTAAAATTCCATACAGGTAATAATTTACTTAACTAAAGCCCTTTTTTTGAGTGATAATTTAAAATAGTTTTAACTATTAAACGGGATTATCAATATCAATAAAGAGCACTTCAAGCCCGTGCTCTTTGGCTAAATGCTCCCCTAAAGCTTTTATGCCATAGCGCTCGGTGGCATGATGACCCGCGGCAAAAAAGTGAATATCCATTTCATGGGCAATATGGGTAGTTTGCTCAGAAACCTCCCCCGTTAAAAAGGCATCTATACCTTGCTCTGCCGCAAGCTCAATGTAACCCTGACCGCCGCCAGAGCACCAAGCAATAGTCTTTATTGCTTTATTACTCGGTGGCGCAATATGTAAACATTCTCGCTCAAGGGTATTATTAATCAGCTTGGCAAAGTCCTCACCACGCCACTCTTGATTAAATCTGCCCTGCATCGCTACACTTAACGCATTACCAAGCTCTAGTGGGCCGACATCTTCAATATTAAATAATTTGGCAAGCTGGGCGTTATTACCCAACGTAGGATGAATATCAAGCGGTAAGTGATAAGCAAACAAGTTGATATCGTTGACCAATAAAGACTTAATGCGATCATGCTTCATACCACGAATAACATAGGACTCGTTTTTCCAGAAATAACCATGATGCACCAAGATGGCATCGGCTTGTTCACTGATTGCTCGTTCAATAAGTGCTTTAGAGGCGGTAACACCGGTAATCACTTTAGTAATGTTATTACAGCCTTGGATTTGTAAGCCATTCGGTGTGAAGTCTTTTATTTTCTCAGGCTTTAACAAGCCATTGAGATAGTGCTCTAGTTCATTTGTAAGCATATATGTTAACTCTGTCATAAATTTTAATTATCATACTTGATCACCCGTTTTATTTACACCTCAGTAAATACAGCCTAGCTAGGTATTTTATCTATTATTGCGACCGTTACATTTCACAAATCCATAATTGTATACATTATACTCTGTAGCGGATTGTTTATTATGCTAAATATTTGTTTCACAGTCTGAAAGTTTTTGATATAACTTTCAAATCAAACTTTACATTGTATAACAATTTGTTATCACTTTGTTGCGGTTGATAAGTATTGATATTTACAAAAATAATTATAAATAAATCACAAGGGACACGTTATGAGTTTACGATTGAGGAAGAAGCATTTACTTGCGCTAAGTATTTCAGCAGCACTATTAACAGGCCAAAGTTTCAGCACATTAGCTGCAGAAATCGAGGAGGTTGAACGTATTGAAGTAACCGGCTCACATATTAAAAGAGGTGATATGGCAGGGCCATCACCTGTCACTTCAATGAGCGCAGAAGACATAGCCAGAACGGGTGTAACTGATTTAATTGGTTTATTCACTAAGTTACCTGCAGCAGGCCAAGGAACATTTTCTACTCAAGGTAATGGTAGTGATGGCACAGGAAACGGGGGTTCAAGTGTTTCATTACGTGGCTTAGGCGCTGACTCTACTTTAATCTTGATTAATGGTCGACGCATCGCCGTATCACCATTTGCCAATGAAATTTCCACTGCCTTTGTTGATATTAACAACATACCACTTGCGGCAATCAAAAGAGTCGATATTTTAAAAGATGGCGCATCAGCCACCTATGGCTCAGATGCAATTGCAGGCGTTATCAATATTATCTTGAAAGACGATTATGATGGAGCGGAGCTTTCCGCCAAAGTTGGTGATACCGCAGATGGTGGTGGTAAAGAAACAAATATAAGTTTAGCTTGGGGAAATACCTCTGAAAAAGCGAGTCATACTTTTATTTTAGATTATTTCGACCGTGAAGAAATAATGAACAGTGACCGTGACTATACCGCTACGGCGAATCAAGCAGCACGTACTGGACTCAGATTTGCTAACGATGGTCGTAGTTCTTCAGGCTACCCAGGGACAATTGCATTAGCTTCTGATGCAAGCATTCGTACGCCAGACACTTTTGGCAATGATGTTTGTGCTCCAGAAGATATTGTTGGCACTTTATGTCGTTATGACTATGCTCCTTTTGGTAGTGCTGTTCCCTCAAGTGAACGTTTTAGTTTTATCTATACGGGAAAATATGAAATCAATGATACGCTTCGTGGTTTTGCCGATATTAATGGTCAAAACTCAAAAACAGTTATAAGAGGCGCAGCTAGCCCTAGTTTCAACGAGCTATTTATGTCTGGCGATAATGCTAACCACCCTATGGCCAATCTTCCAGATCATGACTTTTACCAGCAAGACCTGACTATGCGACGCAGAATGGTTGATATTGGTAACCGCGAAAAACAAGTGAGCTCAAATTACTACCGTGGCGTAATTGGCTTAGGCGGTGAAATTGGTGATTGGGAATGGGAAGCAGCTTATAGCTATATCAAAAGTGAATCTATTGAACGTGGTGTTGACGGTTTTCCTAACTCTCGCCGAGCTCAAGAAGCAATAGATAGCGAGTTATGGAACCCCTTTGAACCCTCAACTAATACTCAAGAAGCTTTAGATTTTATAGAAACTCAAACAACGCGTTTTGGGAAGTCTACCAATAAATCTTTTGATTTAACCGTATCGGGTCCACTAATGGAAATGCCTAGTGGTGACTTGCTAATAGCCGTTGGTACTGAATATCGTGAAGAGTCAATCAGCGATAACCCTGATGACCAATTTTTACGCGGTGAGGTTTTTGGTACTGAAGCAACACAAGCCAATGGCTCTCGCGATAATTTAGCCATATACGGTGAGTTAGCAGTCCCTGTTATGGATAACGTTGAAGTTCAACTTGCTGTTCGTTATGAAGATTATAGTGATTTTGGCTCAACCACCAATCCAAAAGTAGCTTTTATTTGGAGCGTTAACGATGATATCTCGCTTCGTGGTTCGTGGGGTACAGCATTCCGTGCGCCATCATTACATCAAATTGGCTTAGGTAATACCGATGAGTCACCTGAGCTCGTCGATACCGTACGATGTAATGCCGTTGGTAATGTCAATAAAGCGTGTGATTTACAAGAATATACTGCGGTATTATCAGGTAACCAAGATTTGGGGCCAGAAGAGTCTGAAAGTATCAATGTAGGGATTATTTATCAAATTAGCGATAATATTGACTTCTCACTTGATTATTATAGTTATGACATTGAAAATATCATCACTAAAGATACTCAGTTCAAATTTACAACCTATGGTAACGATCCAACTGTGGTAGAACGTCTACCTTCAAACGTGGCTGGCGATCCTGGTGAAGTTGTTAGGATTTTTGATCAATATGAAAATATTGGTAATGTTAAAACCTCGGGTTTAGATTTTGACCTTAGTTATAAACTTGCTAGTAATATTGGTGATTTTACCTTTAATTACGCCCTCAATTATATCTTAGAGTATGAAGATTCAAGACCAACGGTTAATGAAGATGGTTCATCGGGACCAAGACGTATTGAGATACAAGAAGGTGACTTTGAACAGCCAGAAATGCGCTGGACATTCAATACCTCATGGGTAATGGATGATTGGAGCGCTAATATTGCCGTTAACTATATCGGCGAGTTTAAACAAGATAATGCAGTAAGAATACAGGAAGTTAAAGACGATGATGGTAATGTTATCGAGACCGTGATTTTGGATGATGTAGAGTCTATGGTGACAGTTGATACGGCTGTGAATTTCATAGGTTTTGACGATATTACATTAACCCTTGGTGCCACTAATTTATTAAATGAAAAACCACCGTTTAGTTACCATAGCTGGACTAGTTTTTCTAATGTGCACAATAGCCAAGGTCGCTTTACTTATGTAAAAGCAACTTATAAGTTCTAAGTAAGGTAATAATATAAATAACCTAAACTATGGTTAAATAATACAAAGCCGCATAACGCGGCTTTTTTATAACTATTTATTATGTCTGGAAGTATTCTTATGCAAACGCATAGTAGTGACTTTTACAGGATTAAACTCTGGCCGTATTTTCCATTTAGGCTTAATTGGCGTTAGCGGTAAAACCCGCTTTTTAGCAACAATCACATAAACAGAGCCCAAAGCTGGCAAATAGTTTTTAGCAAAATTATGCCAACTGCTATCTAAGGTGTTAGTGGTCAACTTTCCAGTTAAACCACTATGTAAACAGCGTTGATCGGCTAAAATTTCAAAGCCCATTAAATGCAGCCAATCTTTGACTCGCATCGGAGAGAAAAAATGTTCATTCCAGGGTGTTTTACTGCGCCGGTAAGGTAACAGTCGGTTTAAGCCGACAAGACTTAACGGATTAAAACCGGTTAACACTAAATAGCCATTAGGGATCAACACCCTGTTAGCTTCACGTATCACATGGTGGGGATCAAGAGAGAACTCTAAGGCATGACTTAACAAACAAACATCGACGCTATGTTCTTGTAAGGGTAAATCATCAATATCACCAACAACATTTACTAAGCTACCTTTACTGCTGATACTCACTTGATGGTTTATAGTGCAATCATTTACCTCTATTTCACTACTTAATGCACCCAATTTAACTAAATGATAACCGAAGAATTTTTGCCACCAAGGTGCCAGCTCTTGCTCTATCGCTTTTTTAATGACTTCACCATTAGGTAAAGCCTGCCATGAGCTAGGATAATGCGGTTGTCGAAAAGCTAACGCTGGTTTCATAGAGTCTTCTTTTAGGTGTATTGTTTTAAGCGTATAATGAGGGTAATTGTTATCATGGTGCTAGCAAAACTGCGCATGCTAAACCTCATCAACAAAATAAATGTTTAACGAACTAAGTATATAACGAACTAAAGGTAAAATCTCCTATGTCTAACGCTCACCCTATGGTTACCGCAATCAATGCCTTTAATGATAATTATATTTGGGCGCTAGCGAATAACAACAATGAAAAAATCGCCCTAGTTGACCCCGGTGATGCAGCAGTCTGTATTGAATATATAGAAGCCAACAACTTAATCCTTTCAACCATTTTGATTACCCACCATCATAGCGATCATGTTGGCGGTATAGAAAAGCTACTTGAAT
>JALJPA010000009.1 GCA_022969215.1 Colwellia sp.
ATTATGGCTGGACGCATTTCCCGACAATTTATAGATGATTTATTAAGCCGAGCAGATATTGTTGACCTGGTAGATAGTCGAGTGCCGTTAAAAAAAGCCGGCAAAAATTACCAAGCTTGTTGTCCATTTCATAATGAAAAGTCCCCTTCTTTTACGGTAAGCCAAGATAAGCAATTTTATCATTGCTTTGGTTGTGGCGAACACGGTAATGCCATCTCTTTTTTAATGGAGTTCGATCGCCTTGATTTTGTCGATGCGGTAGAAGAACTTGCTTCTTATTGTGGTATGGAAGTGATCCGAGAGGAAAATACAGCTAGCCCAGAAGAGCAACGCCGACAGCAGCAAGTTTATCAGCAAAAACAAGATGACTATGAGCTAATGGCGAAAATTAGTAGTTTCTTTCAGCAGCAATTAAAAGTGGCTAGCGACAAAGAAACGGCTATTGATTACTTGAAAGGCCGTGGTTTAAGTGGCGAAGTTGTTAAACGCTTTGGCATTGGCTACATCAGTGATGCTTGGGACGGTATGATGAATTCCTTCTCACGCAATGGCCAAGCTAATCAGCAATTGATTGATTTAGGTATGGCGATTGCGGGGGATAAAAAGCGACCTTATGATCGCTTTCGTGGTCGTATTATGTTTCCTATTAGCGATAAGCGCGGCCGAGTAATAGGGTTTGGCGGCCGTGTATTAGGAGATGCAAAACCCAAATACTTAAACTCACCTGAAACGCGTATTTATCATAAAGGCCAAGAGCTTTATGGCTTACATGAAGCCAAACAAGCCAATAAACAACTTAAGCGACTGGTTGTGGTTGAAGGCTATATGGATGTAGTCGCTTTAGCTCAACATGGCGTCGACTATGCCGTTGCTTCATTAGGTACCGCGACGACATTTGAGCAGTTACAAACATTATTTCGCACTGTTCCTAATGTGGTTTGTTGCTACGATGGTGATAGAGCAGGGCGCGATGCTGCATGGCGGGCTATGGAAAATGCCTTGCCACTTATTCGCGATGGTTTTTCGTTAAAATTTGTTTTTCTACCCGATGGTGAGGACCCTGATTCATTGATTAGGGCACAAGGGCAGCAAGCTTTTGAAGATATTCTTGATAGCGCAATGCCGTTATCAAAATTCTTATTTGAACAATTAATGCAGCAAGTTGATATGAGCTCTCTTGAAGGGCGTGCAGCTTTAGTTGAATCATTTCAACCCTTTTTAGCTAAGCTACCAGAAAGCATTTTAAAAGATGCCATGCTTAATGAAATAGCGAACAACTTTGGTACAGGTAGTGAGCAATTTCTAGCAAAGTTCACTAAAAATATAAAAGGTGAGGTGGCAAGGCCTGCGCTTAAAGCCAGAACAAAAGTCACCCCTGTGAGGTTAGCACTTGCTTTATTGTTAGAGCATCCCCATATAGCAAGTAGCTTAGGTGAAATAAGTGTATTGCAGCCTTTAACTGCTCCAGGAATACCGTTGTTAATGCAAGTGTTAGGCGTATGTCAGCAAAACCCTGATATTAAGTCAGCACAATTACTTGAATATTTTCGTGGTAGCGAGCAAGGAACACAGTTAGCTAAGTTGATGTGTTGGCAACATCACGTTGAAGCTAATGCAGCGACCGATGTTTTTCTTGATAATATTGAGGCGCTATTGAATAACTTTGTTGAGCAGCGGAGAGAAGTATTATTACAAAAAGCCCGTGCTGGACAAATAACTGCTGAGGAAAAACAAGAGTTACAAGCAATACTTAACTCTTAGTTTTGACTATACTTAGCAAGCAATAATGAGATTAGAGCCACAATATTGGCTTGAAATTTCACCAAGCGATTAAGACAGGATATTCGCTGGTAACTGTCTGAAAAATTCGTTATAATTTCCGGCTTTATTGCGCCTTTTATTAGCATTTGCTAATGTTTTATGCGCATATTTTACATCCCATATTTATATAATACAGGTGGACACTCGTCAATGGAACAAGCCCCTAAATCTAGACTTAAAGAGCTGATAACCAAAGGTAAAGAACAAGGTTATTTAACGTTTGCGCAAGTTAATGATCATCTTCCACAAGACATTATCGATTCTGATCAAGTTGAAGATATCGTTAGTATGATTAATGATATGGGCATTCAAGTGTTTGAAAATGCACCAGATCAAGATACCTTGATGATGAGTGAAGGCAACACTGATGAAGATGCAGCCGAAGCTGCAGCTCAAGCACTGGCTACCGTTGAAAGTGAAATTGGTCGTACAACAGACCCTGTCCGTATGTATATGCGTGAAATGGGTACCGTTGAACTTCTTACCCGTAAAGGCGAAATCGTTATCGCTAAGCGTATAGAAGAAGGCATCCGAGAAGTTCAGCGTAGTGTTTCAGAATATCCACCTGCGATAAACTTCTTATTAGACATGTGGGATAACTTTGAAGCGGAAGAACTTCGCTTAACTGATATCATCACTGGCTTTTTAGACCCAGATGCGGAAGAAGAAGTTGCTCCTGCAGCTACACACGTGGGTAGTGAACTGTCAAAAGCAGATCTTGCTGATGAAGATAAGTCAAAACAGGAAGAAGAGGATGAGGAAGAAGAAGATACTGGTCCTTGCCCTGAATTAGCTCGTGAGAAATTTACAGCTTTACGCGAAGCGTATGAGAAAGCAAATAAAATAATAGAGACCAAAGGTCGTGGTCATAACGATGCTCAAGAAGCTATCGATGCCGTAGCTGAAGTCTTTAAAGAATTCCGTTTGATCCCTAAGTTATTTGATAAGTTAGTTAAAAACATGCGCAGCATGATGGACAGATTACGTGTTCAAGAACGTTTGATCATGAAACACTGTGTTGTTGGTGCTAGTATGCCTAAAACAACCTTTATCAAATTATTCCCAGGTAATGAAACCTCAAAAGAATGGTTTGAAGCAGAAAAATTAACGGGTAAGCCATACTCAAGTAAGCTTGTTGATGTTGATCTTGATGTTGAACGTTGTATCTACAAACTAAACCTAATTGAAGAAGAAACGCACCTAAATATTCATGGCATTAAAGACATTAACCGTCGTATGTCAATTGGTGAAGCAAAAGCACGTCGTGCCAAGAAAGAAATGGTTGAGGCAAACTTACGTTTAGTTATCTCAATTGCTAAAAAATACACCAACCGTGGTTTACAATTTCTTGATTTAATTCAAGAAGGTAATATCGGCTTGATGAAAGCGGTTGATAAATTTGAATACCGTCGTGGTTATAAGTTCTCAACTTATGCAACGTGGTGGATTCGTCAAGCAATTACCCGTTCTATTGCTGACCAAGCGCGCACCATTCGTATTCCTGTGCATATGATTGAAACGATTAACAAGCTAAACCGTGTTTCTCGTCAAATGCTACAAGAAATGGGACGTGAGCCTACGCCAGAAGAATTAGCTGAACGTATGGTAATGCCAGAAGACAAAATTCGTAAAGTATTGAAAATAGCTAAAGAGCCTATTTCAATGGAAACTCCTATTGGTGATGATGAAGATTCACACTTAGGTGACTTTATTGAAGATGGTAGTGGTGAACTTCCTGTTGACTCAGCTACCTCAGAAAATCTAAAAGGTGCTACTCATGAAGTACTTGCTGGCTTAACTGCCCGTGAAGCTAAAGTACTTAGAATGCGCTTTGGTATTGATATGAATACTGATCATACTTTGGAAGAAGTTGGTAAGCAATTTGATGTAACACGTGAACGTATTCGTCAAATTGAAGCGAAAGCTTTACGCAAGTTACGTCACCCATCTCGTTCAGAGCAGCTGAAAAGCTTCTTAGATGGTGAGTAAATAGTAAATAGCTAAAATTCTATTTTAAATAGACATAAAAAAGAGTAAGTTAGTAATACCTGTAGGTATTGATAGCTTACTCTTTTTACTTTCTAATATAAGGAACTTTTATGCGCGTTATTGTTGTACTCGCTTGTGCACTTGCCTTCACCACTTTGCCTTCAATGGCAAAACAAGCACTAAACGTTGAGATAACCCCATTGATTGGCTATCGCTTTGGTGGTGATTTTGATACCAGTAAAGATAAGGTGCATAATCGTATCGAGCTAAATGAAGCAACCAGTTATGGTTTGTTAACGGCTTGGTCTTTTGACTCTAAGCGCCAAGGTGAGCTATTAATAAGCCATTACAGTACTAATTTTTCCCATTCGGATGACTTTTCAGCTAGTAACAGCGGCCTTGGCATTACCTATGCTCACATAGGCGGCAATGTCCCTATTTCAGAGGGCCCAATTCCTTTTTATGTCACCGGTGGTTTTGGTTTAACTCATCTAGATCCTAAAGATGCGAAACTCAGTAGTGAAACACGCTTTTCGATTAATGTTGGTTTAGCCAGTAAAATTGAATTAAGTGAGCGTCTTAGTTTAAGGTTAGATAGTCGTGTATACGGTACATTTTTTAATTCGGATAGTGCGGTATTTTGTGATGAAGTAAATTGTGCAATATACATTTCTAGCGATATTTGGTTTCAAACTGAGGTGAGTGTCGGCTTAACCTATCGTTTTTAGCGCTAAATCTTACTTTTTCGCCTAAGAAATAAGCGGTCAGTAAAAAAACGTGACTTTTTAAAGTTCATTAGGTGACAACAAAATAAAAAATGCTTATACTGCACGCGCTTTACTGGTTTACTCATTTGATTAAACTAATAAACGCGTTAGAAAATATCAGGCCAAATATGTGAAAATGGGCCTTTAGCTCAGTTGGTTAGAGCATCCGACTCATAATCGGCAGGTCCCCAGTTCAAGTCTGGGAAGGCCCACCATTTTCATTGATATACAGCCAATCAGCAGTAACCACACAAAAGTCAGTTACCATCTGGTAACCATCTCAAATAATAAATCTCTGTTAAAAACTCCTTAATTAAAACCTTTTGCATTAATCCATGTTAAATAGTTCGTGTTGTATGTGCATGACATTTGATTGAAACAGATTAATTGTCACAAAACTATATTTCATAAAACGTAAGGCATGGCACGTTAGCTACTTAGCGTAGAAAAATGTCGGTCGGTTAGTTACGTTAACCCCTCTTTGTAAAAATAACGTTAGGTTAATCACGTTAGCAGCCTTTGGCGCACGAACTTCTTCACAGCTTTGTTTCACGTTCTTGTCTCTAATCACTAGTCTTTAGCCGTGTAGGTAGTATTTATTTCACGGACTTCGCTTCCCGCTATAACGAGAGTATACAAACACCTATAAACGGTAGCGCTTAGTGAACTACAAACAGTCACTTCTTCGATCAACAATGATCGGTTTCTACAGGTAAATTGATTTATATTGTGCGCCCCAAATAAGTAGGAACCAACCAAATGAACAAGTTAATCCCATCGTTATTAGCAGTAGCTCTTATATCAACATCAGCCAACGCCACCGAATCAGAGGGCAGTGTTTACGTCAAAGCTGACATGCAAAAACTTGAGTTCAATGGTTACTCGCTTGACGTGCAAGGTATCACTGGCGGCTATCAGTTCAACGAGAACATAGCATTACAGGCCTCATACCTTATCGGTGACGAGTACGGCGTGGATTACACGGCAATGAAGCTTGACCTTGTTGGCATAGCACCATTAAACGAGAACGTTGCACTTGTTGGTGAGATTGGTTTATCGACCTATGAAGAAGATTACAACAACAAATATTACAAGAACTACACTGACACCGCTATCCATACGGGTGTTGGTATCATGTTTCACACTGAGCAAGTGTCGTTAACCTTTGCCTACCATTCATACGCGCTTAATGATGCCGAGATAGCAGGTACTGGTTTCGGCGTATCACTAGGCTTTAAATTCTAACGAAGTACCAAACCCGAAGGAATGTGTTACCTGTCAATTGACCTTATTAGTCAGGAGGTAACTATCGACGGATACCAAGAAACCCAAGTTAATCACTTCGAAAACCTATATAAATTTCACCGTGGCAGGTACAAATATTAGGAAGTTTCTAATGAATAAACTATCAACAGTATTACCCATAGCTTTACTTTTAGGTGCATGTACGTCTTCAAACTTCACTCCTCCTGGTCAAGCGACAGCAAGTAAATATGCCCCAGTACAAGCGTCGGCTGCTCAACAGCTAGGACGAGTAACATATATGACTTCTGGTGCTGACTTCGTGGTCGAGGCAAGGCGTGAAGATGCTTACAAGAAGATGTATAAGGCCTGTAATGAGCGTTATGTGATTGTTAAAGAAGGCACATCATCATCAGCAGGTCAGATTTACCAGACAACCAGTAGCGGCTTAACCTTTGGTGGGGGTTTTGATTACCGCACCATTTATTTTGACTGTGTTGAAGATTAGTCATGAAGCACATCGACAATTATTACACTGGTCAAATGGATGGGCTCAACGATAAGCAGGCACCAAACGACTTACACACTTACAAGCACCAGTTTGACCTGCACCTAGAGGAGCACCAACGTTCTTATGGTCAAGTGGCATTAAGAACCCACTTGTTGAGTGATGTAGATATTGTGATTGAGCCTAAAGTAGAGCAGGAGCAACTGGAATATGAGTGGATAGAAGAACCTTACAAACATCGTATCAGCGTTGGAGAATGGATTATGTGGGGGGCGGTGACAGTTTTCCTTTATTTTTCTATGTCCTAAGAGGCTTAGTAACTGAAGTTACTCAAGGCCCCCTCGTTAATAAGTGTCCTGTAATAAATAATCGTCTTCGACGTTGTGCGTAGCACCACCCCTAAAAAATTGGTAACTACTATTATTAGAGCATACTTGCCTGCCAACCAACACCAAACCAAATCTATCCGAGGCAACTAGCGTGGTTTACGCACTATCAAATGTAGAATTTATGACAGTGACTCAGTACTAATCCACGTGGACTTGGACACACTGACAGAGTGTGGGGGTCTTGAGAGCGCTACTGAGGCGAGTGAGGACTGGAAGCGAGTGGCCGGAGGACACGAGGCACTTGTAACAGTAGTGCGCTTACCACTCTGTTGGTGTGTACAAATGCTACGCGGGGATTCGTACTGAATGAACCAGCGCAGAAATTGCTATGTTTTATTGGGGGTAAAGTAGCGACCATCCCCGAACCTCACTCTCACATCACTCTTTTCTCACACAATGAGTCTGCTCACATCACTCTTTCCTCACACAATAATATTATTCACCGTGTTGAGTCACCTCTATTGCAGCCGACACCGTTCTTCCCGCGTGAAGTAATACCAGAACTCCGCGCCATAGGTGGGAGTTTCTCAATTAAAGGGAGAGAGCCTTATCCAATTTTTGTGAGGCTACCTTACGGCAGGCTTATTGTTTTACGTGAGATTGATACTGCGTTAGCATCATGCAGTTAAATGTTAATGACAGCCAAGTTCTATGTAGTGGAGAACCTTAATACTTACTTGGCAGTGAGTTACCCTAACTAATGCACTGGTTGCAAAGCGTTTTGCGTGAAGTCGTTGAACGTGATGTTCATTACTTTCTTACGATGTACCCTCGTTAGATAACGGCCATAGCGCGCGACACTTTCTTCTGAGATATGTCCGCTCCCTGCACATCTACCACATGGTTGCCATTGACTCGCGTTCCTGTGATACCAATGCCCTTTTCGCATCTCACCTGATGGGGAGAAGTTACTAGCGTTTTTGGTGTCAGAACATTTACTACATATCTTTAACACTTTAGCTGATGTATCAACTGGCGGGGTTAGGTGTCGGATTTGATGCGTTGCTGCACGTTGTCTAGCCAGAGCTTCATGGTCAAGTCTTGCTGTTCTGGCCTTTGGCTTTTGTGGAGCTACTAACTTTGCTACACTCTTGATAACCTCCTTGGAGACTTCTTTTACTATGCTCGATAACATCTCCTTGCTTAGTGGGTTTATCCCCATCCATCGCCAGTACTTGGCAACCTGTTTAGCCGTGTAATGCGGCTTTTCTTGCGTTGGCAGGGCTGAATATTGGTTAAACATATGTTCTTCCTCTCTTAGTTGGGTTAGGTGTTCTATGACACTGGGTGCGCTGAAATCGCCAGGGTCTATTCCCTTAAACGACTGCAAATATGTAAGCCATTTGGCTTTCTGTTCCTCAGTGAAAGTCAGGGAC
This sequence comes from Colwellia sp., assembly GCA_022969215.1. Taxonomy (GTDB): domain Bacteria; phylum Pseudomonadota; class Gammaproteobacteria; order Enterobacterales; family Alteromonadaceae; genus Colwellia. Next base: position 8,093 of record JALJPA010000009.1, read on the forward strand.
TCAAAGGCCATAATTAACGCCTTAGCCTGCTGTTCTAATGTTGCTGCCATATCTTTTACTCTTCTTTATCTATGCTGAACTCTTCTGCAATCTCGGAGTTAAACTCCCATAACAACGCGGCTATTGAAGCTCGACTTTCAGGGCCTTGGATATTATTTCTTATATAGTCGAGGGCTAGGTGTTTTAAGGAATGTATGCTTACTTCGTTTAACTGTGTTGAACGTTCGTCGGTACATGCCCCTGTCATTTCGAGCAGTTCAGGATCTCCGTAAGACATAGCCAATGAATGCAGTATGTAATCCTCCTTAGTATCTTCAAAATCTTCCGTATCTAAGTCCTCTAAGCCTAGTTTTGATTCATCCTCTGTTGAGGCTAGTGTTACTTCTTCTGAGGTTTTGGCTGTCGTTTTCTGTGTTTCTTTGACAGGGGTATGGACTGCCACTTCATTCGATTTAGCGTCTTGGATTGCTGGTCGAGGCAAGTGCCCGAGTAACATCTTGATGATGTCAGGAGACCATTTTATTCGACCTTTATTAGCGCCCTCGGCTTGGTTGTATTGGTACTCTTGAGAGTAAGGCATTCCAATTTTTGATGGCCTCCAAGCCTTTTCCCCTGTACGTTCTTGCAAGCCCCTTTCTAGCAGCCATGTGTTAACGTCTGCACCTGACTTTTTGAACAACTTGCCAATGTCGGAGGGTTTGTACCACTTATCAGGAGTGCTCTCGAGGATGTTGTATATGCCAATGGCTCTTGCGGCATTCGTAAGCTTGTTAGCGTTTTCTTTTGTTGGAAGTATTACAGCCATTGGCGCCCCACCTTCGTCAACTAGGACTGTTGTGTGGCCATCTTGCCTGATGGTGACCTTTGGTAAATCTACATATTTGGTGTTCATTTTTATTTCCTTTGGGGTACAAAAAAGCCCAACGAGATGTTGGGCTTTTGATTGGTGTTAGTTTCTAAATTTGGGCTTTAGATAATGGTCAATCTGACCTCTGAGTTGTAGTTATCATGCTCAGTGTCTTTGAACGTGTGATATCCACGAGCTACAAAGTTATCGAACTCTGGTCCTTTATCTAGTTGGAATACCAAGTAATCCTCCATAGCGGCGGGGTCAGTTTTACCGTTGCTACCGGCCGCATCAATTGGGAATAGGATCTTAACTTTGTCACCATGGTCATGCTCGCGGGCCTCAAGTAGTATGTATCTCTTCGTTTGAGCTATCCATGCATATCAACTTTCCGGGCATTCTGAGTACACTAGATGTATCTGCAACTAATTCTAGGTCAAAGTCACTTTCTTCAACTTCTAACTTACACATCTTGACTGAAGGATTATCATCAACAAAGGCGATTACCCTTATCTCGTTGTCCTGATCATGTATATGTTTCAGAACAAGTGGCAAATTGTCTTTGGCAATGTTACCTACTTGTTTTCCTTTAATTTCTACCCTAACTGCATACTCTCCCTTATAGGTCGTTTCTATAAGCTTTGCATCATGGAACGATCGATGTTGAAAGCCGACTATGTTTTCCTTGTAAAACTGGCACCCCACTATAGAAAATTTAACGTAGGAATCATCTAGGTCAGCGTTACTGACTACAGGTTTTGTTTTAACTTTAGTCGGTGCCATTGGCTTAGTTGCTGCCTGTGACTCCTGATTTGGCTTTGGTCTTTCTTGTTTGTTACGGAAAATAGCCCAAAGTATTAATAGAGCTACTATTATTGCGATTGTTGTCAATGTCCAGTGTCCTTAGCTTGCGTTCAATCCAGTAATTATACAGGTGTTAGTTGCTCGCTTTAGTTACAGGTTGTTCTCTTAGATGAAACACTTGAACCTCGGAACAAGGCAAGATTCTCTAGTAAAGTGCTAAGTAATTGATATGGAACGCTACCTAGTAACCAGAAAACGGTTATTGTGTGATTATTACCCTTGTATTGTTGCAAATTGTATTTACCTTGTTTTTGATTGTGTAGAATTTCCTGTATGTCACTTTCTGTTACTTCACTAAGGATTGGGCCAAAGTAGGTTCATCGACCTAAAAACGAAAACGGCTATAGGAAAGATGAATCCGGTCGCGCCCCCCGTTTCATATACGAGTCATACATTACGAATGAGAGGCAATTGGCCGAATACTGAGGACTTTAGTTTTATATTTTTTATTTTCCGTTAGGCACAGTTCAACGCACAATCAGGGCTGTAAATTGAGAGGGTCTTGTTCTGTATTTTTTATTTTTTTGTGGGGAAAGTGTGAGTTTTTTTATAGGTTAGGCGCAGCATTTAAGCATAGTTCACTTATCTTTTAAGTGATCATAAACCAACTATCCCAAGCAGTTTAAGTTTTGGTACTAACCTAGTGCCAATGTTCCCTTAGTGCGCTTAACGGACGTTAGCCTTAGGTTTTTTGCCATATATTTTCTCATGAATGTTTATTTTATTGTTAGTGCGTTCCTATACAGTAGGCTGTGATACTTGCTTTCTACAAGAAAGAGCGGATATTTCCTCCTTTCACACATCGAACAGTTGCTTTGTTATTTTTAACTCATTGATCTACAGATAATAATCAAGTAATCTTGCCTTATTATAAATTATTGACGATTAACTCCATCTTGTAGAAAGAAGGCATTTTTCCTCATAATAAAGCTGTTAGGCATTTAATCACATAAGGAGATGCATTTTGAGTTTCGATTATATTAATGGTGAAAAAGTACCCCAAACTTTTATCCATGAAGATTATGAATTAGTTGGCACGCATAATGGAACTGTAAATGTAGAGAGCGGTAAATTTATTCTGCATGGGAAGTTACAAGGTACATTATGTCTTAATTCTAATGAACCTACTGAAATTTATGGTGAACAACAAGGTACCGTCAGTCTTTCTGGTAATAGTCATGTTTTCGTCAATGGTACTATCCAAGGTACAACTACTATCCCATATGGAGCAACCTTAATTATTGAATCTACTGGTAAGTTACAAGGTACTCTTTCGAATGACGGCACTGTAATCTTACGAGGTGTATTTGGTGGGGTAACTAGCGGAACAGGCCAAATAATTACTGAAGGAAATGGCTACATAAAAGAGCCTGTTGTAAGAAATGGTATTAATTATTATTAGTGGTGAAAATGCCTAAAAAGTTGCTTAAACGGAAAAATAACAGTTGGCCATCGCTTCGCGATTATAGCCAACCATTATTTTCCGCTTAGCAAGGCGTTATGTTTTTTAAATTTAGTCCTGGGAACGAAAATGAAAGTCGATATAAAGTGGTGCGATTTAAAAAAAATTGGTGATACTAAGTTTGTAAATTCAATGTATATGTGGATCTTCGTTGTGCCATTATTAGTAAAAGCTTTTGAATATGTCGAAGATGAAAAACTTATATTTCAAATTTTTCAGCAACAACTTCCAATAAGTACTTCATTACCTTTCTCATGGAGCATGTTTTATTTCAGTGCTTTTTTCTTGGCTTTAGGTAATTTAATCTATTTGTTTAAATGCCCCAAAATAATTAAAGAACATCCCACTTATCAAAGTTATGTTAACGAAGGCAAAAAACTCAAGCAGTTAGGTCCGTATTGTGACGATATTTCATTTAATTGGCAGACGTTAGCTGAACAAATAAACCATAAAAAAGAAAGACTACAACTGAATAAAATGAATTCAATAGCAATTAGTTCTGTACGGAAAAATGAACCTGACTTCGATGTAGAAGACCCTATACACTACTTTTGGCCAATACATAAATTTGGGGATGTAAAATTTCCATTTTATAGACGTATATGCACAACACTTTTTATTGTTGGATTCTCTTTATTTGGAATTGTTGCACTTCAAAATTTATGGACTGTAGTTTCATTTTTAATGGCCAAAACATAACAAGTTGCTTAAACGGACACAAACAGCTGGCTGTGCTCGTTCCTCGCTATTATAGCCAGCCATTTTTAGCCGCTTAGCAAAGCGTTATCAATACAAAATATAATCCGAAGCATTGATTGACGCTTATTAGCTAATGACCGCAATGTGGTAAAAGTGAGCCTTAGCTTTTAACCAATGGGCTATTCAAAATAGTTCACCGCTAATGACTTCTTGGTGCGCATTCCGGACGTTAGTAATAAAAATTTTGCCATATATTTTCTCATGAATGTTTATTTTATTGTTAGTGTGTTCCTATACAGTAGGCTGTGATTCCTGCTTTCTACAAGAAAGAGTGGATACTTCCTCCTTTCACACATCGAACAGTTGATTTGTTGTTTTTAACTCATTGATCTACTGACAACAATCAAGTAATCTCGCATTATTATATATTATTGACGATTAACTCCATCTTGTAGAAAGAAGGGATTTTTCCTCATAATAAAATTGTTAGCTGTGTCATGGAGTATCGATGAGTTTTCAAAGTAGGGAATGGTTTTATTCATTCAGAGAATTAGAAGACCTAGCAACGAAGCAAGAACTAGATAAAATCTCCAGCCGAATAATAAAACAATATGCAGCAATAACTAAAAATTGGAATAAAGAACTTAATTCAGAGTGGACTTGTAGAACTTACTTTGCAACTAACATGATTTTAAATGCTACTGTTTTATTAAAGAATGCAGAGTACGCAGAAGAAAAAAACTTAAGAATTGTTAAGCCTTATATTGAGTATTATGCGGTTTTATCCCTACTACGATGTGTAGTTTATACACTTCCAAGCCAGCAGTGGGATAATGGAAAGTTAATTGAAATATCTCATAGTAAAGCAATTAACTTAGCTAGTGATTGGTTAGCACTTTTCAATAAATCAGAGGCTCAGGAACTAAAAGGTTTCTGTAAGCTTCTTAAAGCGCAAAGAGAATTAATTTCCTATAGAGCACCTGCTAGCGGGGATGCAAATCTAGACAATAGCTATGATGTTATAAAAATATGCACAATATTAGCTGAGCTTGCTCAATTTAATTCGGTTTTATTGGAAGCATCTGTTAAGAAAAATACCGATCCGAAAGACTTTGTCGTTCATAGTGATGATATTAGCAAAATCGTTAATGTTACTATTGAAGGTATTGAGTTCTATGATCGCTATGACGCCATTCGTCTTGATTACATCAGAAGAAAAGGCCCTTATCCTTCAAACTTACTATGCACTATGACTGAAGGGCAAACGGAAGATTATATTGGCGCTTGGGACAATGACGAAAGTTTTGAAACCGATGACAGTATTTATCATGGTGGTAGTCCTTGTGAATGGCAAACCATCTTTGACATCCCGTGAAAACACAGCTAACAAGCAATTCAACAAGGACAAAAAACAGTTGGTTTTTGCTCCTTCGTGCTTATTTTAACCAACTATTTTTTGCCTGTTAATTGGGCGTTAGAATTTCAATCAACTATGGATATTAATTAATGAGTGAAGCAGGGAAATCTTTTGAGTGCTCTATAAAAGATGCTGAAGAATTACTTATCAGATTTGATAAGGAAAATAACACCACATCACAACCTAACTCTGAGACATTAAAGAGAGCAGGTATGGTTATCGCTATGGCTGCTTGGGAAACTTACGTTAAAGATCGCTTTAGAGAAGAAATCGATTTTTGGTTAGCCTCCGTTAACGGGAGTCTTCTTGGTAATTTTGTACAGAGAAAAGCAAATGAAGATTTAAAACGCTTTTTCAATCCAAACACTGATCGTATTAAGCAACTATTTAAGAGTTACTTTGAAATTGATATAACATCTGGTTGGGTTTGGGATAACTACCAAGCACCACAGGCGAAAAAAGTGTTAAATGAACTTATTGCCAAGCGTGGAGAAGCCGCTCATATTGCCAATACAGATCCATGTGGTGCACATATTATAAAGAGAGATGACCTTGATAAAGCTATTAGGTTCTTAAAAGGCTTAGTTAAAGCCACTGAAAATGTTGTGGTCGTAAAAAAATTCTAACAAGGCGTTTAAACGGACAAAAAGCAGTTGGCTGTTTAATGTGGCGTTATATTTCAGTGTTCCAAAGGTTAGAGTTAATAAATATGACTGATAAAATATTTAAAGAAATCTTCAATGTTACTTTTCTAATTGCAATTTTTACTGGGATTTTATATATAGCAGGTTATTCATATCACGGAAGCTATGTAACAGAACTAACTTTGCCACATGATCTATTCAATGTTTCTTTCAATGAAGCGTTAATAACGGGTTATTATATGATGTTCTTAGGTGGTTTTTTTACTGTTATTCCTGCTGTCATAGTTACTTTTTTGATTTTTATGTGTTTACATTTAACAGGAGAGCTATCAGAACTGAAGCTGGTAAGAAAAATAGTTACCTTTTTCTTTGTTAACAAAAAGAAAGAACATCAGCTTGAAAAACCTCCATTTTTAAAGAAGTTAATTAAATTATCATTATCCGTATTTTGTTTTTTCGCTGCGCTTCTTTTTATATGGTTTAGTCTTCATTCGATAAATACTTTCTCTAGTGAACAAGCAGTTGATAGTGCTAAAAAAAGTTTAAATAAAGCTAAAAAGGAAACAGTGGGAGTAACAATTTCTGTTAATAACTCAAAATTTGAAGGTGTTATTTTAAGGTGCTCAGCAAGTCATTGTGCAATTTTAAATAAAGAAAGTAATAGCTTGTTAATTTACCCAGTTTCCTCAATTAAGAATATTGAGATTGCACAAACTTAAACATACAAGCGCTTAAGCGGGCGTTATCGATACTAAAGCTAATCCAACCTATCCAATAGCAGTAATAGCTAACGTCTTCTTTGTGGTAAAAGTGACCACAACCTAGACTGTTATATAGTTAATACCCTTGGTAGAAATTTGAGTGGCTGGGAAAATAACTAATAAGAGAAAATTAAATGAAGCGCTGCGTAAAAAGCATCATCGTCATAATAAGCCTATCCCTTATTTCAACAGTAAGCATCGCCACTACTAACAAGGTTGTGAGCTTCAGCACAGCTAAGAAAAAGATGTACACTATAGTGTTCAATAACACAGGTGATACGCTGTATTGCGGTTGTGACTGGTCAGCTAAAAAAGTAGACCTGATCAGTTGCGGCCTACAAAGTTTCTTCCCTAAAAAACAAAGAAAACGTGCTCTAAGAACCGAAGCCGAGCATATTATCCCTGCATCTTGGATGCATAAAGTTAACAACAAAACTAGGCAATGTGTTATTGATTCTAAAGCTGTAACAGATAGTGCGCGTGAATATTGTCAAAAACATGATTTAGATTATAAGAAAGCCCATAACGACTTAGTAAACCTTTACCCTGCTGTTGGGCAAGTCAACGCTGACCGCTCTAACAAGCCATTTGTAGATGTTGCTAAGAACAAAGTTAAAAGTTACGGGAAGTGTGACATTGAAATAGGTTCGAGAGGGATAGTGCCCCCTGCGGATAAGAAAGGTGATATTGCTAGAGTCGCATTTTATATGACAAAAACTTATGGAGTTACTTACTCAACAAGGCAGCTTGGACTGTTCAAACAATGGGATAAGCAAGACCCTATCTCAACACAAGAAAGGGCTCATAATCGGCGAATAATTAAAGTTCAGGGCTATGGTTTAGAGCAATAAACTCGTAGGAGGAAATAGGCAGAGCATATAAATCAAGCATCTGGTATGTTATTTTTATGACCGTTTTGTGCGCTAAGCTGAAGTCACGGGCAATTGACAATGAGCGTGTAGGTTGGAAAGCCTACGATGCCAACTTAAATATTCTGATTACTCAACTATTATTCTACTCTCTAAACTAACAGGGCTGTTCATTATGTGGCGGTGTTACTAAATTAGAAAAATATAGTCGTTTGTGATGTCGTTGAGTCTGAATAAAAATGTGGAGAACTTTTAGATGTTTTGGTTTATCATGTTGTTTTTGCTTTAAGTTTATCGGAAATGTAAGAGATAAGGCTGAACATAGGCTTAAGTATTACGACGTGTATTCGATTGTGAAAATTAATGATTATGTAACTCAATTTAACAAAATATAAGGGAATGTATGGGTTTAGCTGAGGCTTTGATTAATCTTCCACAGTCTGAAAGAGGCGGTGAGATCGCTCAACGAGGGTTTGACTATCAGACCTGCTGGGCACTATCTCAAATGCTGGAATATGAACTGGATGGAAAAAACTATGTTTTTATTTTTGAGTACCATGATGATGTTCTAATTTTAGATGATGAAGATTCTCCGAAAGATCTCACTTTTGCTCAAGTAAAAACCAGCGAATCCCATTGGACCGCTTATGATTTACGCAAGAGTACAAAGGCCAAACCAACCTCAATAATTGGTAAGCTATTCATTCATCATAAGAACTTCTTTGAATATTCACCTAAACTATTATTTGTTACGAATGCTTCCTTCAACTTATGTGAAAATAATGGCGGCAAGTCTTCTTTTAGTGCAACTGAAGTGAAAATTGAGCATCAGGTTGGATTCAAACAAGCAATTAAAGAACAAGTAATGCTTGAGGATGCGAGCATTGATCTTTCTTTTTTAAGGTTTGTTCAATCTTCACTAAGCCTAGACGATCACATCACACATATAAAAGGTAAGTTGTGTGACTTTCTTTCTAAGAAATACGGTGATCAAACTACACTAAGTGTGCATGTACTAGCAGCTTTGCTAGAAAAAGAATGCAGAAATAAATCTAAGATAAAATCAGCTGACATCATCGATTTTAAAGATCTGATTTCTCGTAAAGGATTCTCTACTCAAGCATTTAATGGGGTCCTCGATTCACTAAATACAAGCAATAGTTTTAAGCCTGACTGGGAAATGGCAAAAACAGTTTTTAATGATTTGAGTAAAACCCCATTTCAGCTCATCCCCCTACAAGCGACTTTCTCACGAGTTTGTATTGATTTAAACCAAAGCACAAAGAATCCGTCGAATGTATATTTAGAGCATGCTATTAGCCTTCATGATATATCGGGTATTAACTTGGATTTAAAACTCTATGTAACTGAGGTTATGATCAAAATTGATGCACTGTGCCCAGATTATACGATGGCTCTAACGTCAAGGAAGAAAGAATGTATTGTTGTTTACTCAATAGTTCAGAAGTTACTAGAGGAAGGTGAGAAATGAAAAATATCTATTTCAAAAGTGCTCACATATTATCCCTTAGTGATAAAAAAGGGTTCTTTTACGAGTTTTCTCCAGACATTAATATAATTACTGGTGAAAATGATACTGGAAAATCCAGTTTTATCAAAAGCTTGTATCACACATTAGGTGCTGATGTTCGCCTCGATAAAAGGTGGAAAAGTGACGACTTCATTTCAAAAGTAATAATTCACGTTAAAAAACGTGATTATGCTTTTATTCGTTACAATATGCGTATTTCTATTTTTGATATCACTGAAGGACAGGATCACATTGTTACTTCTAACTCTCGAACAGAAATTGCTCGAGTTGTAGGAGATATCTTTGATTTCAACTTAGAGTTAGTTGTAAAGAACACTTTAGTTCAAGCTCAAGCCCAACCCGCTAGTCTGTATTTGCCTTTTTATATCGACCAAGATAGTGGTTGGGGTAAAATTTTGGATTCGTTCAGCAGCTTAGCTATGTACAAAGATTGGCAAAAGAACATCCTTAACTTCCATGCTGGTGTTAAACCGAAAGAATTCTACCAACTTCAAGGGGAAATTAACTTAATTGACTTTGAACTTGATGAAGTTAGAGCAACATTAAAAGCTCTCGAGGCGGCTAAAAAACGCTTTGAAGATTCATTCGGTAGAGTATTATTTGATGTTGATGTTGGATATTATGAAGAGCTGTTAGAGCGCTTTCTCCGTCGGTGCCAGGACTTACATCAGAAAGAAACAAAATACAGAATCAAGTTAATAGAAGCCTTGTCCCTTCGAGACGAAATTATATCTGAAATAGAAGAGTCTAAAGGACAACTTGATGAAAATAACATTGACTCCTTATCTCCATCAGCAAGTATAGATGCCAAATATACAGTGCTTGAAAATAGAGATAAATTGTTGCTGATCATTCCTGCATTGTATGAACAAAAATCTGTGTATGATGAAAAAATAGCTAGAATCAAAGAAGAATTGAAAAGCGCTAAAAAGTTAAGTTCTGAACTGAAAGAAATGCTTCAGGAAGTTAAAGGTAAATTAACTCTTCAAGATATTATTAAAGCTCAAGCAAGCAAGCAGGTTGAGTTTACTTTCGGCGAACAAATTAGTGAGTTGCTTGAAGAAATAGGTCGATTAGATGTTGCTAGAACAAAACTAACAGAAAAAATAACTGAGTTTGATGATAAAAAGCGTACAAAAAAAATTAACGATAAGTTCAAAGAGTCATTGAAGTTTGCACAAACTGAATTAGGTATTCAAGATCCTAAACCGGGTACGATTCTTCAGTATGGGGCTATATCAAAGAGTGAAACTGGAAGCCGTGCGCCAAGGGCGATACTTGCGTACCACTATGCTCTTCTAAAAACGATTGAAGATAAGTCTACAATCCCAATGCTACCAGTCGTAATTGATTCGCCTAAACAACAAGACCCTGACAGGAATACAACGAAGAAAGTCTTCGATTTGTGTATTAATGGCTTGTCTGAAAATAATCAACTTATTATCGGTTCAGTTTCCTTTGAAAGAGAAACTGATGAGTTCAAAACATTGATTATGACGGATAAATATAGCCTGTTAAAACCTGGTCTATATGAAAAGGTTTATCAACAAATAATGCCCCTATACCAAAAATCTGTATTGTTATAGTGGGTTAGCTCCCCACTAAATAATAGTAGTGGGGAGAATCTATCTTTGAAGCGAAATTATTGCTCTGCCTAAGCTTTGAATTATATTAATTTACCTGAACTTATCTGTAGGTCCAAGTTTATATACTCTCAGGGCTAAAGTACCTCGTTAATTGAAAAGTACAATACCTCAGTGTACTAACGCATTTTTAATGGCATACATTTGAACAACTTAGCTTATGAATTTTCTCTATTCGTAGTAAAGATGGCGACTTTGATGTGGATATTTATTTATAACAAGCTGTATAATATATGAAAAATATAGTTAGTTGCTTTCCTTTCCTAACATTTTAGCCCGCCAAAATTTGCCCATTAACAAGGGCATTAGAATATTGAGAATAAGTATGAAGTTTATATGTGAAGACTGTATTAATAACGAGGTGTTGAAACAGCATCTGATCAAAAAAGAACTCATTAACGAATGTTCTTATTGCGAGAGTAAACTAGTTCGAATAATTAGTTCCGAAGAATTGATTAAGTTTGGTGGCGACAGGTTGGTAAATTCTTTGTATTCCATCGATGAAGCAACTTCTTATGAAGCAGCTATGTTCTTCGAAAGTTGTGATAAAATATCATTTAAAGAAATTGCCTATATCATTGAGGATCTAGAAGTTGGAGACAGCAATTTTGAAGATGAGCTTGCCGAGTACATCTGGGTTAACTCTAGTAGTGACACAGATCTATTCGTCCTCGATTATGGCGACCATGATAACAATTCGTACAAAATTGAATGGTCAAAATTTATTAAATCTATAGCTCATAAACATCGGTTTTTTAATAAGGATGCGAAGGTTTTCTTAGATTCATTATTTGAAGTTTTACTTAATAAAGGTGAAGTTAGAGATAGAGTAATTACAACGATAAATAGTACTACAGAGCTATTTAGAGCTAGGGTGGCAAACGATGAGTCTACGAGGAAGGAAATTGTTTCTGACCCCGCCACTCAGTTAGGTCCCGTTCCAGAGTGGTTAGCAGGTGAACAAAGAATGACACCAACAGGAATTTCAGCATTATATTGCTCACTGGAGAGAGATACATGCTTTAGCGAGGTCCGCGCAATTACTGGTGATGTGGTACTTTCGGGGATATTTAAACCAACCGAAGAATTACATCTATTAGATCTTACTAAAATACATAAGCTCAGCCAATTAACAATAGACCCTTTTGATAATTGCTTCTCCGACTTTTCAAATAGAAGTGAATTTATCAGAGATTTAATGTTTTTGATGTCAAGACCAGCATCGAAAAATAATTCGTCAAATTATCTATCAACGCAGATAATATTTGAATATCTATCGGTTAAATTTGGAAATAAGCTTTCAGGTTTAATGTTTAATTCTGTTCAAACCGATGGTAAAGGCAAAAATGTAGTATTGTTCCCAGAAAAATCTACCGTTAATTCTTCTCCAAATTGCTTTAAAAACATTAAATCTATTTCGGAGCATCACACAGGTTTTGGTGATTTTCAGTATTATTTTTACTCAATTGAAAAGTCACCTGACAAATATAATTTAAGTTCTTCCTCTAAGGCGAAACTAGATTTCGTTGATGGAAGCTTGATGGTTTCAAAAGTTAAAGCTGTAGTTACTAAAACAGAAGATATTCCAATCGAAATCTCCGTGACATAATATGTCACAAGTCAGTATTTAGTGGTAAAATAACGCGTGACTTACCACTAACTTACTACTAATAAAGGTGACTATTATGGGGCAAGCGTTAGAGATCCATGAGCGATCAGCAGAGGTAATTGAGTTCCCCTTGAGGGCAATGGGTCGACCTGCACATAAAGCGGCTAGAATGGCTACTTTGATGCTAGTGAATGAGGGCATGAGCCAAGGACAAGCAGCAGAGGCTGCTGGTTACTCAATGGGGATGCAAAACTCTAGTCACATAGTTAAGTCAGTTGGCTTTCAACGAGCGTATACTGCTTTGCAGTCTAAATTACAGGTTGAATTGCCTTTCGAAGTGGTGAATGCCCGTGACCTTTACCTTGAGGCACATGCCAGTGCAACAACAACAATGGAAAAACTGCGTGCGATAGATAGTCTCGTCAAGCTTTATGGATTATTGCCAAATAAAGTTGTTGAAATAATAGAACCAACTAGCCGTGAGCAGATGGACACAATGTCTGATGCAGAACTAAAGCGGATTGTTGATGGAAATTAGGTGATGGATATTAGGTGATGGATATTAAGCGACAAGCAGGGGAGTCCCGTTAAAAACTAAACTGTTAAGTTGACCTAACAAAATGAAAATATTAATGTCTTCTTAGCGCAAGGAGCTGAGGGTTAAACTAACGCATATTAATCCCTTTGTAAGTTAGCGGTATTTTCACCACTAATTTGTATGTCATTTCCAACCAACTCAAAGCTCAATTTATCAACACATTTGCGTCTACTGATGCGATTATTAAACAGGTACTCTAAACATGCAATTGGCTACACTATTAAAAAATATGTTTGTAGATGATGATTATAAAGGCACTGCCATAGATTTTGCGAAATTAAAGAATCCATCAGAAATAACTGATTTTAATTTAAACATAGATGATGACAATAATCAGTTGTTGAAATACTTGATATGGCCGATGAATACATTTCATTTAATAGCTTGGATATTTGATACATATGACGTGTACCAGAAAATTGTATCTTTAGAGAATGACAACAACGGCCTAAGGCAGCTGAGCACGGGCAACCACGCAAGAAATTGGTCTAATGCATTGCGCAGTGCTACAACGCATAATGAAATTAATGTAAGTTCAAGGTTTTATAAACTATTGTTTAAATTGTTTAGTGCAAGTAAAGCAAGAGTTCAGATTGAAGAGTTACTTGAAGATCCTGAATATCTGGATTTACTTTTGGAACTTTATGTTGAGAGTGATAAATGTGCAGACAGTATAAGAAATGAATTACATCAAAAGACTAATGCTCTGATTCATCGATATGTGGGGGTATTGAGTGCTATAAACGACCGCTCAATTATTTCTAGCTTATCTCAATGTAATAAAAGTAATGGGGTAATTCAGTTTAAGAGTCTTGTTCCGCAATCTGGCATTTCACTCAATAGCTTAAGCCATAATTTAGCATACATTAAGCCAGGGATTAAAGTAGCAGCTATTGTTGGAAAATCACCTCACCAAATAAAACCTAATGAATACCATATATTGGTGCTTCCTTGGCCTCTAGAGGTTAATGATGAGTTTTTTAAGCCGGATAATACACCAAGCTTACAGATGAATGAGGAGTTTGGTTTTTTTGCATATGAGAACCGCCAAAAAATTACGCATCAGATGATTGAATATGCGATTGAATCCTCAGGAGAGACAAATTTACTAGACCTTATAGTTATTCCTGAATGTGCAGTGCATTCTAATGATAAAACTGAACTAATAAAGGGTCTAAAATACTACTTTTCAAAAAGAGACATCCAACCTCCAGTCATAATTTTTGGTGTTTTTGGCAACGGTGATGGAAAAGGAAGCTACGGTGAAAACAGCTTGGAGCTTTTATATCAGAACCGATTTTCTGAACTTTATGATAGTGAGAATCAGAAGAAACATCACAGATGGGCCCTCGATAAAACCCAGCTACAGACTTATGGATTAAGCCATTTACTTAGTGAGGAAAAAGTTAAGTTGTGGGAGAACTGCTCTACTGGAGGTCGAAAGTTGATTTCCTATCGGAATGACCACATTCATTTATGCCCTCTAATCTGTGAAGATTTAGCAAGACAAGAGCCAATCGCTCCTGTAGTTCGAGCATTAGGTCCCGATCTAGTAATAGCTTTGCTTCTTGATGGACCTCAAATCAAACAACGATGGCCAGGGACATATGCAAAAATGCTGACAGAAGAGCCCGGAAGTAGTGTTTTATCAATTACGTCATTTGGCATGACCCAACGCTCTACAGGTGCTATTAACCCCGAAACTAAAGAGAACTATTCACCAAGCTTTGATGTGGCGCTTTGGAGTGATGCCACTGGTAATCAAAGGTCTATTGAATTAGATGAAGGAAAAATCGGCGTTTTACTGCAACTCAAGTTTATAGAGGCAGAGCAATGGACAGCTGATGGTCGAAGAGAAGATAAAAATAGATTAGTTTACTCAATGCACAAATCTATAGGTGATGATGTTGAACTAGGTAAATTATCTCAAAAGGAAAGATTTACAGTGAGTGCGTAATCGACAGTATTAAGGAGTGACGGGGTTCTAGCCTGATAGTTGCAGGATTAAGGAGTATTGTCGCCTATATTCCCTGTGGATCTGCATGCACACTACGCAATCAACTTAGCCGACCATTTAGTTTCCTCAAGATATCCACTAATACATTACCCTTAGGGTTCATGTTTTTAGTGGATAGCACTATAGCCATATCATATAGCACCTAGATAGACTTTAGCTCTAGAATGTTGCCAATTAGTATTACAGTAAGCGGTCGTGGTCCATTTCACCCTCGAACCTATCAATGTTCTCGGTAAACAAATGGACTAGGTGGTCACGCATATTGGCCTCAGCTGGGTCGTCAAACTTTGTAGCCTCAAGGGCAGCTATCATAAGCGATGGTGCTTTTGCAGTGCGCGTCATGGACAGTGGGTCTTTCTGGCGGTATAGACGGTGAATCTGCATGCACATGATAAATGCGAATATGGCAGTGAAGTCCTCGTTAGTCTCTCTGTTCTGGTATAGCTCCAACAACACAGTCACCACGGCTTTATTTATCAAGGCCAAAGGTTCAGGCATGTATTCCATGCACTTGTTACACACTAGTCCCTTACGGCAGCAGTAGATAACACTAATACCCATTGGTGACCTAGGCGTCTCTACGCCTTTTGTCCTCCAGTCAAATATAAGTGGAGTGATTTTATCAGCTAGCTGCATCAGCACTTCTTCATACGCATCGTATGGATTATCCGTCAGTCTCATGTGTGGGTTTTCAGTAAGTTCCACGGTGTCATTCTTCTTGTTATCACAAATTAGGTCGCGCATCTTACATCAAGGATCTTGTTGTCGATATAGCAAATCACACCTAAGTCCAAAACAGCAGTGGCACTGCTATAGCTCACTATTAGCCGCACTCATGGCATTTTGTATTAGGCTTAGTTCTCAAAGTGAACGATGTTATCCTGGAACAGATCGATTAGATGATCGCGCATCTTAACCTCGACTGGGTCAGCCAGTACTAGTTGACCAAGAACTATGATCATTAGTGATGGGGCAGGGGCAAAGCGTATGGCAGGGCGGGGCTTCACCTTGAATCCAATCAAGGGAGCTGTGTTCCCGTGGTTCTCGATATATGTTTCATTTAATTATGAGAACACAAATCGGTAACACATCTGTACCCCTTTCTCCATAAGGGTATTATCTGAGATATATATATTGTGTTCTAGGTGTTCTCTATACTTGGATAGTTCCTACAGGGAAATTTCTTAATATCGTTATATTTTATTTAATGCAGAAAGTAGAAGATAAAATACATTATGCAAAAAGTAAAAGCAGTAAAACACTCTCAAAATATTCTCCTATAGAGGAGCTGACCCCGATTTATTGAGACCACCGAGAACGCACAAAACAAAAACACTCCACAGTCCTTGTTTTCGCAAGGTTTTGTTGAGTTACCGATAGCGCGTTCTCTATAGTTTTCAATCAGAACACACAGCCCACTTTCAGGAACACACAGCCTTAATCGATCGTTTACCGACCTGTTTAGTGTGTCGCTTATCATTTCCCTAAAATTATCTAACGAGTACGCCTTAGCTTTTAGACACAAAAAGACCCCAAACATGGAGCCTTTTGCGTTTTCGATTACAAAACTATAGATAACCGCTAGTGAGCTTTGGCCTCACTTTCTATCATTTTTCCAAATAATGTCTTTAAATTACTTGCGGCATCTTTCGATTGGCGCACAACTATCCCTTTGGTTATTGTATTTTTGGTTATTGTATTTTTGGTTATGCTTGGAGGAAGTACGGCTAGTATCGTTGTTTTCTTGACCGCTGAAATCTTCATATCGTCAAAGTTAACAACTTCAATATTGCGAGTAACTAAATCTTTTGCGACGTACTGGATTGCTCTGGTTTCAAGGTTATGTAAGTCATATGATGGGTGCGCTTCCAAAAATGAAACCTTAGCACTGGTCATTACACTATCAACGCTTTCGTCTGGGGTACGGATGTTAACGTACCATGTATGTGGCGTTGTAGTGCGCTCTGATTTGAGGCGCATCTTCTTAACTTTTCGGTATCCCAACGTCTGCATAGTAGCCGCAATAACCCGACCATGTGGCCACTTATGCTCACTATTCGGTAGGTCGGCTTTTAGTTTAAGGTAAGTAAGGTCTACTACTTGAGCATTAACTATTTCACAAGCAAAGTCTTCGATACGTTCACGCATAATCCCTTCTTCACTACCATCAGCGGCAGCATTTGCCATGTCGGCAAGCTCTTTGGTTTTTGGGGCTGTGTTGGCCTTGGAAAACTCGTCATTTATCACGTATTCGTGGGTAAAGAAGTACGCAATTTCGGGCAAGTAGTTCTCGCGGATTGTTGCAATCTCAGCAAAGTATTCATTGTAAGCATCGGCTCCGCCAAGTGACTCCCGAACTTCTTCCGTTGTTTCATGGGCTGAACGAGTAAGTAAGTATCGGCGCATATCTTCGGTGACAGGTAGGGCATCAGCATAGTTAGAAAACAGAACCCACGCAGCGGTTCGGTTAACAATTGAGGTACCTACATTTCGTTTGTTGATCACAAATGATTTATTAGATATGAAAGGCTTCACTGAGTTAATCGCGTTGTAGCGTTCTTTACCTTGTAACTTAACTTCTTCGACAACTTTAATCATGTTTCCCTCAGCCCATTCAGTCCATTCTTTTTCAAATAGACGAGGCTCGATAAGACCAAACGCCCCCTGACCTAAAGCCTGTCCAGCTATCTCTGCCATCAGCGTTTTACCATTCCCCTCAGGACCAGTTAACACTAAGGCGAACGGCTTAGGATTGTTTGGGTTCTGGTATGGCCATGCCAAGTAATCTAAAGTTAGTTGCGCACCGCGACTCCCCTTTACTAAGAATTGAACGTGTTTAACAAATCGTTCTACGGCTTTGCGGCTTTCTCCTGAGGGAACTCGTAGCAATGGCGGGATGTACATATTCAGCGTTAGCTCTTGAGAAACATCACGGTAAACTTCTGGCGCTCCAGGTTTATAACCTTTACCAAAAACGGTAGGTATCCAGCCTGCGGCAATGCCACAATCGAGGGCCATGGCATGTTCTGAATTTTTAGTATCATCTGCCGCTGCTTCGATGTTCATGGTGTTGAATGGTTTTGGCGCAATAGATGTCTTGGTTTTAGAGTTATATACTTTATCTTCGGTGCCAATATAAACGCGATTCTGCGCCCATGCTGGTGCTTCTGATTCACTTAGTAAATGTGGGTCTTCATCTTTTAGGGCTTGGATACACTGAGTAATTGTCGCCTTGAGATAGTTATTCTCAATCGGTTGTAGGCTTCAAGCATTGAGTCCCCTACTTGGGCGCGGTCTTTCTTACAAAGTTTACGTTGGCTATTACGGGACACTTCTACTTGAATTTTTTCAAGCTGTTCTTCGTCTGTAGCTACTGCGATACGAGCGACTAAACCTTTGCGGGTATTCTTTGAGACGGCTGCGAGGTATTCGTCACCTGCTTTGTGAAATAAGCTTTTGATCGTTAGTTTTTTACCTGAGGTGCCCTCTCTCATGGACTCCCACTTTTGGTCACAAGCATCCGCTTCGTAATCGTCACCGTCAGAGGACCAAGTGTCCCAGATTTCTAATCCTTGAGCCGAAGCGTTACTGTGATTGTTTAGTATGAATCCGACACTTAGCCATTCATCATAACCATTAGGGCTTATGTATGAGAGTGCAAATCGAACTTCGTCCATTTCGTTTAGGGACATTTCGCCTTTAGCACGAACGCTTACTTGCTTATTCGGAAGTTTGGGCAGGGCTTCATCTAGTTCTTGAATAGTTACCGTTTTTCCATGCCACTCAACTTTGTTTTCCCAGAACGAACCGTCTTCATTTTTTCGGTCAGGTTTAACATTAATTCCGATAGGTAGGCGCATCCAGCGGATAATATTATTACCCGATACATCACCTACAATACCAGCACGTTTAACAATAGAGGTGGCGAAGTCGACACTGTTGATTGGTAGTGCAAGTACATAACCATCTTGGAACGACCCAGGACTTGTTTCGATTGAGTAGGTTGGTTTTAGTTTGTCACGAATTCCTTTAGCTGTGTATGCTGCACGGGTTACTTTACCGTTTGAGTCAGTCTTGGCTTCTTTATGTTCACCAATGTCATCTATCATGAGAACAAACATCGCATGGAAGTCCTCTTTTTTACGAGAAGTACCTGTGAATGTTGAACCACTGAAATACCGACCAGCACTACCTTTGTCCATTAGCTCTTTGGCGGTTAGGAACTGTCGGGTGTTGAAGCCGACTTTCCTATCTTCACCAGTGTTCCATACGGCAACGGTTGTTGAGGCTACGTGGTCACCAAAAATGTTGGTCATGAACTCTGCATTAGTTTTAGGTTCTAGGATGGATTCCTTCTGTTGTACGGATAGGAAAGTTACGCCGTGGATGCCCGTATCACTATTATCTTCAACCATACTTTTAGCATTGGTGTTATCAAAAATTGATGGTTGGTGCGCTTTGACCTCGTATTCTTTGGCCAGTTCTTCGGCCTTGGTTTGGGCTAATTCTTTCGCTTCTTTTTCTGTTTGATCACTCGACAGTTTCGCTATACGAGTTGCTTCTTGTTCCTCTGTTTTGGCTTTTTTTACACGGTCACGTTCTGCTTTATTTTCACGGGAAATGTCATGATTTAATTGCTTGAGATCGGTCGTTGCTTTAGCTTTCTTGGTATTAAGGACACGTGATTGCGCTCGCAATGATTTCAGCGCTTCGCGGAACTTTTTGGCTACCGTGGCTAAAACCGTGTACTGAGTTTTCTCGTCTGTACTAAAGTGTTGGCGCTGACCATGTTCATCCAAGAATCCTTTAAGGTCTGTACTCGCGTTATCTACCTCATCCTTGGCTTCCATGAGGTCTGGGGCTAGTCCATCAAGAGCCAACTCTAGTTCTTTAATAGATTTTTCAAGCGTAATGATTGTGGCGTTGCGTTCTTTATTCTTATTAGACATAATAGACTTAGTTATCGAATCGACTGATTAACCCGTGCCGAGTGAGTTCAGTCTTTTTATTTCTACGAGTTCTATGTAATGCGTACCGGTCCTCAATAACCACGGCTATGGTTATCGTCGACTCAGCCATGATGCTTTCGCATAGGTCAGCCGTTACATAGTATTCGTCATTTATTTTATATTGGGCGGAGTTGGTTTTTTACCTTCTCCGCTTTTTGTTTTCTTGCTTTCTTGTTTCCCGAAAAACTTGCTGAATATACCCACCCCAGAAGGTTATATCTATTGGTATTTTTTCGCCGATTACGGAGCTAATATACATAGGTATACTCGGGTATACTCAGGTGCACAGAAACTTGTAAATTAATTTTCAATCATCATGTGGGCCACAGTATTCTTGTGCTCTAAACTCTGCCCACTCTTGTGCTTTTCGAGTATCGACTTCGACTTTTGCATCGAACTTTTGTTGGATTGGGTATTCAGCGTCGAATATGCCTTTGAATGGTCTTCCGACCCTGATTTTTATCCCGTGCTGTTGTTCGTAGATAAGCGTAGCCAGTTTGGTGTCGTTGTCTGTTGATTTAATAAGGGCTAAGTGTGCAGCTACTACATCGAGTAGTTCAGGGTTGACGATATGTAGTGACGCTAAAATGCTCTGCTTTAATGCGGTTGTAGTTATCTCGTGGAGGGCATTAATTATGATGGCAGCCCTGCTATGTTCTGAGGGAGATTCCTCATGATTGTCATTGCGTAATGCGGCTTTCATTTGTTCTGGTGACATTGACAGAATAGGTACTATTGAGTCTAGGGGCTCTGCCGTAAAGCCAGCAACGGCTGTCGCAAAGAGTACGCTATGGCGGTGCCTTAAGTGGTCAAGTAATTCTCGTTCGGCCTCGATACTGTATGGCTTACCACTTATTAGTTTTACGTTTGAATTATGCTCAGGCGTTGGGGTTGGTTTTGTCATTATAATATCCCCCAATTAATGTGTTTTTGCGGGAGAAACTAAGCCTGACTCAATCCAAGCATCGAGGTCAGTTATTCGATAATAAATGGTTCGGCCTTTACGGTAATAAATTGGGTGTGAGTCTGCTTGGGTGCTGCGATGGACGGCTAGTGAGTTTGGAGTTGTTCCAAGATACTTTGAGGCTTCGGTGCTTGAAAACCAAACTTTGAATTCTTTTGCGTTTGACGATTTGGATGATTGTACTGTTGGCATAATGCTCTCAATAAACTATCACCCCGTACCAAAGTTTACGGGGTTCATTTTAAAAATGATTAGTTGTATTGATAATCCAGTGCCAATGGGCTGAGGTATCTTATCAAGGGGTAGTGCAGGTGTTCTACCGAACTCACTATGTACTTTGGAGTGAGTCTTTATATGCTATCAGCACGAGGCTGACCAATAATTACTATTAGTCTATCTTAATTATCCTTAGCCTGTCTTTGCTACTTTGTTACTACTTAGTAACTCAAACATCATCTGGCGCTTTTCGTCATCACTTAGACTACCTAACAAATTCATTAGTTTATTATCCATGTTTGATGAGGATTCAATACGGCCCGCAGATTCTAGCACCTCACGCTCAACCTTGGCCGCCGGTATTATAAGTTCATCAGCCGACTGTACTACGTAGCCCGCAGTTACATCGTCACGGTTGGTTTTGTGATTAAGCAATCGTTTGATCGTGTATGATCCAATACCTGATGCTTCAGCATTTGAGGCAAAAGTTCGACGGCAATCATGAAAACCAAACGACAAGCCTATCGCTTTGGTTATGGATCGCATAGCTTTTCGTGGGTCATCTATGATTACGTCTTTCGGACTAAATACATAGTCACCAACCTTTGCTTTATGACGACGGGTTAATATTTGTTTGACGGTATCGGTGATCGGTAATTCTAATGGCGAGCCATTTTTGGTTTTGTCTATCCAAAAATATCCAGCGGATAAGTTAACTCTATTCCAAGATAAACCCATTATTTCACCACGACGTAAACCCGTGAATATGGCAAACTCTAAGGCATCTATGCACACTATACCCATTGGGTAATCACTACGGCTAGCACGATACGAATCAAAACCATCAAGGACTTGGGCTAATTGGCTCTTTCTAATATGTGACTGTTTACGAGGAACATGATTCCATTGTCTATTATGACTTAAGCTACCAGTAATTCCCTGAAACAATTGCTCGCCACTTAGTCCTCGGTATTCTCTAATGGCAAAGTTAATAACCGCTCGTAGAACACGTGCCCATAAATCTGCTTGTGCCGGAGATGATTTTCTTTGGCCTAATATTTTACCTTCAGTTATTTGCTGATGTCTGTCAGCCACATCTTGCTCACTGATGTTGAGTAGGCTTCGTTTTACAAAATCACTAGAGTACAAGCGCAATAGGTCACGGTATTGTGTCTCTGTTTTTGGCTTTAAAGGTTTAGGGGATTTATGTCTATGATTAAGGTAATCATCAAGTGCTCGGCCTAAGGTGATCTCGCCGTTTACTTGTGCCTGTTCAGCTTCATTTAGGTCAGTACCACTATCAACATCGAACAATACTTTCTTTGCTTCCAGCCTCGCTTCTTCGAGTGTCATAACTGGCCATTGCCCTAAAACCTTTTGCTGTCTTTTACCATCAACTTGTCGTCTAATAGCAAAGGACTTATTACCAGTGGCTGTGATTCGTAAAGAAAGACCTGGCATGTTTGTGTCACCTATCTCTACTCTGCCTTTAGCTGGTAGGGCATTTTTCTTCTCGTAGTTCTTAATGAAGCTTTCAGTCAGCTTGAGTTTTTTGTGTGGCATTCAGTACTCTTATAATATGACATGATGGCAGTAACCATCTGGTAACCACTTCGGGCCATTAGTCTACATTAATCAAGGTTAGAATTTATAAGGGTAAATTGTTACAGAGTAGTAAATACGGGTGATCACCATGAAGGGCTGGGTGGTAGGAAACGTATAGTATACGACTCATAATCGGCAGGTCCCCAGTTCAAGTCTGGGAAGGCCCACCATTTTCATCATGTAGTACAAC
Source organism: Colwellia sp. (assembly GCA_022969215.1). GTDB lineage: Bacteria > Pseudomonadota > Gammaproteobacteria > Enterobacterales > Alteromonadaceae > Colwellia. The sequence continues at coordinate 31,059 of JALJPA010000009.1, forward strand.
CTTTCTAGGCCGTTTTAGAAAAAGCTTACTTACCCTATTTCAAACTTTCGGTCCATGGCTGGTATCAAATTATCTACTGCTGTCCTAATCTCGACGACGGCGACAACGAACTTGAAAAAATAATTTGTTAATTACCTAACATTTAGAAATGCTTTGATTTTGATAAACGATTATCCGTTCGCCTTTTTTTTTGCTGATAACCTGGTATCGTCGAGTGACTTTGCCGTTCTTTGAGGTGTTATCCCAAAGACAAGCGCCATGTCTTAAAGCTTCTAATGTCGATTTTCCACTTATTTTACCTACCTGTTTCCAGCCACCAAGGGCATATGACGTGATAGGGAAACTTAACAAGAGCAAGGGCAAAATCATCCTGACAATTTTCATAACTCTCTCCATGTATTATTAAGATGGCTATATTTTACTGAACTTCACCTTTAACAATATTAGACCATTTTCATATAAACATACTACGACATTAAGATGACAATTCAGCTAGCTACTTATCATTGACTTTGCAGTAACTCAGGAAAGAAAAAATAAGCATCAAAGCAATATCAAGGCTTATTAATATGGAGTTTTAGACGGCAGTGGGAATATAAAATATGAGAAAGTGCTGGCCCACTTTAGGCTAATATCCAATAATTATACTCCCCATGATTTAAAACGTAGTATATCTCAGAGTTACTGAACCAAGACGTTGGCCTTTTAACAGTTAGCAAAATGGCAGGACATGCTAGGGTTACCACCACTCAGATTGATGATAAATGCGAAGCTCAATTTATGCAACAGGCTATCAACCAACTCAAAGACTACCGACAATCAATTAAGTCAAACCACATCCCACTCTCTATCTAGTCTGTTTCTTCTTACTTTGACAAGCGCCAGCTATCTAATATTAAAATTGAACGATTACCTTTAATGATTAGCCAACTTTAATTTGCCACATTTCTGCCATATTCTTGTCATGTTCTCGCTCTAAGCTACTGCTAACTTTTATCGTTAATAAGAGATTATGATGAGCAACAAAACAATTTTAGCACTTGCTGTGGCAGCAGTACTTTTGGGTGGCTGTAGCGAAGATACCGTTGAAGTAATCAAAGAAGTCGAGGTGATTAAAGAAGTGCCACCTGTGGTGGTTACTCAGGTTAAAAACGTGATTTTAATGATTGGTGATGGCATGGGTGCACAGCAAGTTGGTTTGCTTGAAGAATATGCGCGCCGCGCCCCAAATTCAATATATAACAGTATGGGTAATCAAACTGCTTTGTCAAAATTTGCTAATGCTGGTTTGATGGGGTTATCGCTCAACGCACCTCATGGTGATAGCGGCAGCCTAGTGGTTGATTCTGCCTGTTCAGCTACTCAACTCGCCACCGGTGTGGCTGCTGGTTCAGAAATGATTGGGCTTGATATCAACGGTAATATCGTCGAAACCATCCTCGAAATGGCTAAAGCCAAAGGTAAGGCAACCGGATTAGTTTCTGATACCCGTATTACCCATGCGACTCCCGCAGCATTCGCAGCCCACCAGCCGCATCGATCATTAGAAACTTCGATTGCTGAGCAATTGATTGAGTCAGGTAATGTCGATGTTCTACTCTCTGGCGGCGCGCGAGTATTTTTACCTTCCGATATTAAAACAGACCTCGCCGACCAAGCATTAATGAAAGACCTAGGAATGCCGACCACCAGTTTTGGTAAATCTAAGCGTAAGGATGATCGCAACCTAATCCTAGAAGCCAAAGCCGATCATGGTTACGATTTAGCTTTTACCAAACAACAACTCGCCGCCCTCGACAGTAATAAAATATTAGGCTTATTTGCTAACTCAGGTATGGCTGATGGCATTTCGTATACCGCCTGTAGCAAAGACAACAGCTGTGTAGAACCCTCACTACGTGACATGACTGTGAAAGCACTAGATGTCTTGAGCCAAGATCCCGATGGTTTTTTCCTCATGATTGAAGGTGGTCAAATTGACTGGGCGGGACATTCTAATGACGCCGGCACCATGCTGCATGAGTTAATCAAATTCGATCAAGCGGTGCAAGCAGTTTACGACTGGGTTAAAGACCGTGAAGATACCTTGGTTATTGTTACTGCCGATCATGAAACTGGCAGTTTTGGCTTAAGTTACTCCCGCAAAAATTTACCTGAAGGCAAGTTCCTTGATGGTGATGGTATGCAAGGTCGAGAATATAAACCTAACTTTAACTTTGGTCCACTGGCGACGCTCGATAAACTGTATGCCCAGAGCGGCACTTTTTATAACATGATGAGTGCTGTTGATTCAAATTGGGACTTTAACGGCACCACAGGTCAGGAGTGGGCCGATGTCATTAATCAATATAGCGCGATTAAGGTCACCGCAGAGCAAGCGGAGCAAATACCTCAGCGCGAAGTTAATGAATATCAGGTACCAGGTCACAAATACCTAAATGCCAGCGAGTTCCCGAAAATCGTCGATTTTAAAGAATTCTACGTTTATGGCGATGAGCTTCATGGCAACTTAATTGGCCGCACCCTAGCCGCTGATCAAAATGTAGTTTGGGGGACGGGCACTCATACTGCTGCTCCTGTTCCAGTTTATGCCTTTGGACCAATGGGGGTGATTAAGCAATTCTCGACTATGCAACATCACGTCGACCTGGCTAACAAAATGATCGCAGCGCTAATCGAACCATAATTTATAGCTCTGTTAAAAAATTAACAAGGACACTCACTGTTAATTACTAAATCAGAACCTCTCAACTAAGGTGAAATAATCTTAATTGAGAGATTTTTATTATGACAGTGGTAAGAAAACGACAAGTCAGCTTGCTAGATACTCAGTATTATCATTGTATTTCCAGTTGTGTATGCAGTGCCTTTTTATGTGGTGAAGATAATCATACAGGAAAAAACTTTGAACATAGGCGGGCATGTGTTGAATATTAATTACTGAAATTAAGTGCTCTTTCCCATTCTAATTACCTCTTCTAGCAAGTGACAAAAATTACCTTAGCCTCTATTAGCAATAATAAAGCCTAAAGATAATTTAGCTTAAGCCGAGCGCCTTAAATTATATCCCTGCTCGGCGGTCTTATTAACAGCCTTATTGTTTCCATTCATTGCTGGTGTCAGGTTTACTGCCTTTGGTCCACCATTTAGCGGTATAAACGATATTGTTATAGCTTGCTTGGTCACCACCATAATATACGGTAGTTACATCCCATTGCGCTATGCCTGTTGGTGGAACTGGTTCAGTTGGCGGCTCAATAGGTGGCACTGGCTCAGTCGGTGGAATAGTTGGCGGAACAGGTTCAGTCGGTGGAACCGTTGGTGGAGTATCAGAAACTAGCGACCATGGACCGCCCTCTGAAGGTGTGTCACCTTGAGTCCACCACTTAGCTTTATATTGCTGCTCTAAATAAGTAACTAACGTGTTTGCTACATATACTTTGTTAGCAGTCCATTCAGTGTCATTTGTTGGTGGCTCAACTGGATCAGTTATTTGATCAACTATGCGCACAGTTGGCCAGTTAACATGTGACTGATAGAAATTCGTCACACACTTTTCATAGTCACCTGTAACAAGTGCTGAATATGCCGTTTGATAACCCACTAATTTACATTCAAATGAGAAACCACCCGGTCGATCAGCGTAATATTGCCAGTCACCTTCCCAATTGGTGTAAAGTACATCTTCGGCATTGCTTAAATTCAGGCTACCGAAAGGGGTTTGTTGCCAACAGGTATTCTCTTCATCCGCTTGTTTAATTATTTGATAGTGATCAGATAATCCTTGCCAATAACTAATGCGGTTAACCGGTTGTCCCTTGTCTTGATTCTGCGCGCCACATTCTATGCCACCATTAATAATATTAATCGTGGTACCAAAGCCATAACCAATACCGGCTGCTAATTCGGTTGCTGATGGTTGCCAAGTTCGGTCAATAACGTGCAGCATTGCTGGCTTTGGTGCTTGTGGTGTTAAGAAAAACCATACAGCGGATGCTAAGTTTAACCAAGAGTCAGCAACCTGTGCTGGGTCGTTAAGTAAAACGGTGGCGTCGCCATCAAACATGACTTCTGAAAAGGCGCCATAGTTGAAGTGATAAGATAACTGCTTTGCTCCTCGGCCAAAGTAGCCTTGATTTGCCGCACATGGCCAGCGTCTATTTTGCCAATCGTCTTGTCCACAACCTGTGGTATAACCTTTTTCGCCTTCAGACCAGCCCATTTCACGAACATGTACTAGGGCTTGCTGCCATTCTTCTAACTGTGTTGGATTATCTGAAGTATTATCCGGTGAAATATGGCCGCCAGTTTCTTGAGCAAAGTGAGCAAAAGCGGTAACAATCGATTTTTGACAGATAGCATCGGCATCGCGGTTATCAGTGTAGTCGCCACAAAAAGCAGGGAATTTTCCTATGGCCTTGATAAATCGAGTATAAGTGTATTCTGGTGCAGCCATTGCTGTTAAAAAATTCCATTCATGCTGACCAAATACTCTTTCTGCTCGCTTTACATTCTCAGGGTTAGTATCTGAGTTTGGTGAAATAACATCAACGATAGTATTACTTCGTGTCCTTAGTGCTTTAGACCATATCTCATACATAGGGTTTAGTGTTTTTGCTTTTTCTGTCGCTAAAATATCGGTCTTAGTTAGTATATAACCATTTAGATTATCGGGATCTGGCTGTGCCTCTGTCGCATTGAGCGATAAAGAGGTACATAGTGCCGCGAGTATTGTTGGTTTTAACAAATTTCTAGTATTCATCAGTTAGCCTATTATTATGGATGTTGTTTTTTTAACTGTTTGTTAACTTTTTTGTAATAATTAAGCTTAATATTTATACTAAATGACAGCGTTGTCAATAGAGGGAAGATTAATAAGTAGTGGTCAGACCGGTTTGACGAGTAAGGGCAAGGAAATATTTTACACTTAATAAATAACCTTGTTAGATTTGTAATTTGAACTTAATCTATAGCTTTAGGCATTTTAGTATCCAAATCGATTTGAAGAAACTTAAGCCAGTATTGCTTTTTTAGCAGTAGCAATAAAACACAACGATACCTAAATAGTTATAGCGCTTGTTTACTATCCAAAGCCAGAAAAATAATTTACAGTGCTTATATAAATTTTAATAATAATAATTTTATAAGCCATGCCCTCATCAAATAAATCCATTAATTATAACAATCTTTTTATCTACCTTCTTGCCTTTACTAGTGGTTGCTCCATCATGTGTATTGAGCTGTTAGCAGGCCGGATTCTCGCGCCATTCTTTGGCAGTAGTGTCCATATCTGGGGCAGTATCATCACTGTTTTTATGCTCAGTTTATCTTTTGGATATCTACTTGGTGGTAAGCTTTCCACGCATTCTGCTTCACTTAACCGTTATGGTATTATTTTTATTATTGCCGGCATCAGCTTGTTGCCTATAGTCACATCAAGTACTTGGTTAATGGAAAGCATTTTTGTCGCAATAGAAGACTCCCGTTATGGCTCTTTGTTAGCATCAACAGCACTATTTTTTATTCCTACGGTTATTTTAGGTATGTTATCGCCTTACTCGGTAAGGCTATTGGTGAAGAACTCTAATGAAAGTGGCCAGGTAGCCGGAAAATTATATTTTGTTTCTACCCTAGGTAGTGCCTTAGGTACCATTATTACTTCTTTCTACCTGGTATTGTGGTTTGATATAAACACCATTGTGATCAGTGTTAGTTTATTGTTAAGCCTATTAGGAATAACAACGATCGCATTTGCAAAAGCTAATGCAAGTTTCGATAAAATGAACGCACAAAGAGATATCAGCCATGCCTAATTCAACAAGTAAGCTAGCACTCTGCATCTGTTTTTTAATGAGTTTTTTTATTGCAAACGATGCAATGGCTAAGGTTATTCACAGCGAACGCTCTTTATATCGGAATATTCTCGTGGAGGATAAAGGCGATTTACGTTGCTTAAAATTTAATGTTAAAAGTAACAAAACTCGACAAAGCTGCCTCTATAAAAGCAAACCAGAGCAATTAGTTTTTAATTACACCAAACTATTACTAACAGGATTATTAGTTAAACCTGAGCCCTCGCGTATTTTGATCATTGGTCTTGGTGGTGGCACTATGTCAAATACCTTGCATCAATTATTGCCTGATAGTTTTATTGATAACGTAGAGATAGACCAAAGTGTTATTAAAGTGGCTCGACAATACTTTGGCTTTTTGGAAAATGAGCAAATCAAAACCTATAGTCAAGACGGTAGAGTTTTTGTCAAAAGAGCACTTTTAAAGCAGCAAGAATACGACTGGATTATACTGGATGCTTTTAATGGCGATTATATTCCCGAGCACTTAATGACCAAAGAGTTTCTAGAAGAAATCAAAAGTTTACTCTCAAAAAATGGCATATTAACAGCCAATACATTTTCATCAAGCAAACTGTATGGCTATGAATCAGCCACTTACAAATCAGTTTTTGGTGATTTTTATCAAGTTACTAATCAAGACTATAGTAATCGAATAATATTAGCCGGAAAAAGTGGACTAGGAAAAAAAGACCATAGCGAGCATGAAACAGTAAATCAAAGTGAAGATATCAGTAAGTTAGCTACTGAGCTACTAGCCATTGGTGTTGATGTCAGAAAACTTTATCAAAAGATGAAATCAACCGCTATTCATCAAGACTGGCCCGATGACAGTCCAATACTCACGGATCAATTTTCGCCGGCAAATTTACTTAATATTGATACTGAGTAAATGATAAGTAATTAGGATATTTGACTAGTGCTTTGTTAGCTAATCCTTTTCCTCGAGCATAGCTACAGTGAATAGGCTATTACTTGATCTTGCCAGCTTAGTTGAGAAATATAGTTAAAACACCTCTAAAATCCTGACAATATATGTGAGAATAGGGTAACTCTCTTCATTGGATTACCAAGCATGTCAGTATTTGAAATCAAACACCCACTAGTACAGCACAAAATTAGTTTAATGCGTGCCAAGGATATGAGCACACGGGACTTTCGTCAATTGTCTGCTGAAGTAGGTAGCTTATTAACTTATGAAGCGACTAAAGATCTTGAGCTGGAAGACTTTCAAATGGAAGGCTGGGATGGTGAGTTAACTGGTCAGCGTCTCGTTGGTAAAAAGGCCACGGTAGTCCCTATCCTACGTGCCGGTATTGGTATGTTAGATGGTGTTCTAGAGCTAATGCCAAGTGCAAAAATTAGTGTTGTTGGTCTTTACCGCGATGAAGAAACCCTAGAGCCAGTTACCTACTTCGAAAAATTAACTAGTGATATCGATCAGCGCATGGCGTTGATCATCGATCCAATGCTGGCTACTGGCGGTTCTATGAATGCGACCATAGATATATTAAAAAAAGCCGGCTGTACTGATATTCGAGCCTTGATATTAGTGGCTGCGCCAGAAGGTATTGCCAAAGTACAAAGTGCTCATCCTGATGTTGATATCTATACCGCCTCAATTGATGATCACTTAAACGAGAATGGTTATATTATCCCTGGACTTGGCGATGCTGGCGATAAGATATTTGGTACCAAGTAATTAGGGCTAAAGTAAAGCGAAGAAGGTTAGTTAAGCATACCTGGCTTTAAATCTTCATAGTGGTTTAATCATATTTCACATAGTGAAATTGTATTTCATTGGATTAATTTATTGAGCTAGTGATTATTGGTGTACCATTGTGCTATATAAAGTTGTAAGTCTGAAATAGAGAGCATTGTTATGAAATTAGAAGTTTATCTTTCCGGTGAAATTCATACTGATTGGCGCGATAAAATTATTCAAGGTTGCCAAGAGAGTGATTTAGATATCAGCTTTACTTCTGCGGTCACCCATCATGAAACCAGTGACAGTGCTGGTGATCATCTTGGTGCTGAAGCACAACAGTTTTGGCGCGATCATAAATCAGCTAAAGTGAATGCTATGAAAACCAAAACCTTGATTGAGCGATGTGATATTGCGGTTATTCGTTTTGGTGATAAGTACAAGCAATGGAATGCTGCTTTTGATGCGGGTTATTGTGCAGCCCTCAATAAGCCTTATATCACTTTACATAGTGAAGATATTATTCACCCATTAAAGGAAGTTGATGCCACGGCCCAAGCTTGGGCGACCAACGTTGAACAAGTGATAGAAACGTTAAAGTACATTAGTAGCAAGTAACAAAAGTATTAGCCACTAATGCATTAGTGGCTAATAAATTCATAGACCTGTACTCCAACCAAGCCTACCGATTTCCCTGCTAATCACTGCTTCATTTATAGTAGCGAATAAGACAAAATAATATTAATGATATTCCCTTTTGAGCATTTTTATAAAAGCTTTTTGCGCAGCTATGGCCAAGTTATGTTGCAAGGAAACGCTATCACTGGCTTGTTATTCTTGCTTGGTATTGCTTTAAACTCTCTTACTATGTTGTTGGGCAGCATATTGGCAATAATATCAGCTTTCGCTGTGGCAAAATTATGTCGATATGATGTCAACGCTGTGCAGCAAGGCCTATATGCTTTTAATGCGGCACTTGTGGGTGTAGCAGTCTTTTATTTTCTACCAGTTAGTCTTATCTCTCTATTTTTTGTTATTGTTGGCGGCGCTTTTTCAACGGCGTTAATGCACTTTATGATGACCAGAATGGCAAATATTCCTGCTTTTACCACGCCATTTATTCTGTCTACCTGGTTGATATTGTTATTCATTAATTATGCTGAATTGAACACTGTAGTTGGCAGTGTAGTTAGTAGTACTCTTGATATGGGCGATGACGTAGGCATTAATACCGCGACAGTTGCAGGTTATTTTCAGGCGAGTATGCGCGGTGTCGGTCAAGTTATGCTGCAAGAATACTGGTTATCAGGTGTGTTTTTTCTCTGTGCATTATTTGTTAATTCTCGAAAGTCGGCCGCTTGGGCGTTTATTGGTTCGACAGTAGGCATGTTGATTGCTATCGGCTTTAGCTTTCCTCAAGATAAAGTCATTATGGGGCTTTATGGCTTTAATAGCTGCCTAGTCGCTATCGCACTGGCCGGTCGCTATCCAAATAAACCATGGTTGACCATGCTTGCTATTGTGCTTGCTGTTTTACTTACCCGGGCATTCGAATTGATAAACATACCAGCACTAACCGCGCCTTTTGTTATAACCACTTTACTGGTTATAACCTTAGTAAAAATACAAACTTGTTATGTTAAGAAATTAAATACCAAACCCGCTTAGGCTAAGTCTTTTCCTTACAGCGTATCTTTACTAACTACTCACTTTAACGCCAGCCATGCTAGCTTTAAGGTTAATTCTACCGAGCTTGCCAGACCTTTTACATCATTAGCTGTTAATAGAGTAAAAAACGATATAAACAGGGATTAGCACACTTCAAATTGATACCTTGATTCCGTATGGTCTAGCCATGCATTATTAAAGGTTTCAAATTAATGATACTTTCCCAAGCCAGTGCTAACGAGATTGACGATTATTACCTTATCTCTGCCGATAATAAAAATGGTGATATCTCATTAGACAATATCAGCGTTACCACGACTCAATCGTCGGCTGTGGAGAAGACTTGACCAGCAAGTTGATGAAATTATTTTTACTGAGCAGGATACTGTTGAGTTAGAGGTGTTGGTTTATTCACAAATATTTGTTATTTCTGGAATTAATGCTTAAATAGAATTGAGTATATAAAATGGCGAGTATGCTATTGCTTGCCAAGAGGATAACTATATCAACGAGAGATTAAAGTAAATTCAGGTGATAGCTTATGTGTACGTCATATCAGTGCTAGTGGTTAGCAAGAGCAAGTGACGACAGTGGTTACTTTAGCTGAGCAAAATTTTTCTTTTTTCAGCATGACTAAAACTGAGCCAGTAGTCTCAGCAGAGCTAGTTATTACACCTGAGGCTGTTTCTCCTCCAGAGCCGGTGACAGAGTCGGTTACAGAGCCAGTTTCAACACTCGAAGCCGTTTCTCCTCAAGAGTCGGTTACAGAGCCAATTACAACACCCGAAGCTCCTATTGCACCTGTGGCTGTAGAAGAGGAGATTAACACCGTAGATGAGCAGAAAATGAGTGCTGGCTCGATGATGTGGTTATTGTTCTTTGGCTTAGTCTTGCGGGGAAAAGTACTAAAACCGTACTGCGGGAAGGATAGCCGCGCGATTACTGTGGTAAGTAAAGTCAGCTAAATCCGCAATACAGCTTAGTTAAGCTAGCTAGAATCAGCTTAACTAAATAAAATTAAGCTGAGCTAATTTAAGCTAAGTTCAGTTGCAAGTTATCAATCAAACGCGCTTTACCGCAATGTGCTGCCGCTAAAATCACTAACTCAGTGTCATCTTCACTGGCTGGTTGCAATGTTTTTGCGTGGCAAATATGCAAGTAGTCAGTATGTAAACCGGCGTGATTTATTGCCTTGGCAGCTTGTTTTGCTAAGCCGATAAAATCGATACTTTCTTGTTGAGCAAAGCCTGAACTAATTTGTTCGGCTAACCATGTTAAATTTTTATGTAGGGCCGGCGCGATCGCTATTTCTTCTGGCGTTAAATAACCATTACGAGAACTTAACGCTAAGCCACTTTCTTCTCTGCTAGTTACTACAGGCACTATGGTGATTGGCATCGATAAGTCTTCAACCATGGTTTGAATCACTTGTACTTGCTGGTAATCTTTTAAGCCAAAACAAGCGACATCAGGTTGAACTAGGTTGAATAGTTTACATACTACTGTGGCAACACCGCGAAAATGGCCAGGACGACTTTCGCCACAATATCCTTCCGAAACGTTTGGCACTTCAACAAAGCTTTGTTTAGACAGTCCTTTGGGGTAAATGATGTCAGGTGTTGGTGTAAATAATAAATCGGTACCTGCGTCAGTTAATTTTTGTTGATCATCATCCATAGTGCGCGGGTAACTAGCAATATCTTCATTGGCGCCAAACTGCATTGGGTTGACAAAAATACTGGCGACAATTTTATCAGCATGTTTATGGGCTTCAGCCACTAACGAAATATGACCCGCATGCAAGTTACCCATAGTAGGAACAAAAGCTATGGTTAAACCTTGTTGACGCCATGCTTTTACTTGCGCACGTAATTCACTTATTTGACTGACTGTTTTCATAAATTTATCTTGTCGTTATTTATTAATAGTTATTTATTATTAGTAGTTTATTGATAGAACTTTATTGCACAGTTATTTAATCACTGGCTATCACTTTACCGGTAAGTGTTACTTAAAAATATGCTCATCACCAGGGAAGTTACCTTGACTGACTTCACTGATATAAAGCTCAATTGCTTGTTTAATGTCACCGGTGTCTTTCAAGAAATTACGCGAAAACTTCGGCATATAATTACAGGCAATGCCTAAGGCATCGTGCATTACTAAAATTTGTCCATCAGTATCTTTACCAGCGCCTATACCAATGGTTGGGATAGTAAGCGCTTTAGTGATGGCTTCACCTAAGCTCGCTGGAATACATTCAAGTACTAACAATTGCGCGCCAGCGGCTTCTAATGCTTTGGCATCAGCAATCATTTGCTCTGCTTTATCATTTTCACGGCCTTGAACTTTAAAGCCACCAAAAATATTAACGGATTGTGGTGTTAAACCTAAATGAGCGCAAACCGGAATACCGCGTTCAACTAAAGCTGAAATAGTGTCATTAAGCCAAGCACCACCTTCCATCTTAACCATGCTAGCACCGGCTTGCATTAATACTGCAGCATTGGTCAGTGCTTGCTCTTGCGTGGCATAACTCATAAAAGGCATATCGGCAATAACTAGTGCCTCTTCAACCCCACGTTTTACACAACGGGTATGATAGGCCATGTCTTCAATGGAGACAGGTAGTGTGCTGTCTTCCCCTTGTAAAACCATGCCAAGCGAGTCACCAATTAAAATGGCGTGTATGCCTGCTTGATCAAATAGTTTGGCAAAACTGGCATCATAGGCGGTGATTGTTGATATCTTTTCACCTTGTTGTTTCATTTTTAGCAAGCTTGCGGTGGATATTTTAGCCATGATATTTCCGAATTTGTTAATTAGCTTATTAAGCTATTTGCTATAAGCGGTTAGTTCTAATTATTATAGTGCTAAGGATTGTATTGCTAATATCTAAGATTCCACTATTTATTATTTAAATAGTTATTATTGCAATATTATAATTTTACCATGCCATTGCTATTGATCTCATTGGCAAGAGCGTTGACTGAGGTGCCGTCTGGTAAATACAAATTAGTCGCAATCTCTGCAAGCGGTAACAAGACAAATTCACGTAGCTTCATACCGTAGTGAGGCACAGTTAAACGGGCATTGTCGATAGATTGATTACCATATAATAAAATATCACAATCGAGAATGCGTGCGCCCCAGCGATTATCTTTTCGCACTCGACCGGCAGCATTCTCTATTGCTTGTAAGGCGTCTAACAATGCCAGTGCTGATAAGCTAGTTTCTATGGAAATTACCGCGTTGATATAGTCATCTTGATCTTGAGGACCCATAGGTTTACTCAAATATAGTGAAGATAATGCACAGACTCTACTGTTTTCAATATTGGCTATTGCTTTAGCTGCATTGCTTACCTGTAGCCTTGGCTTTGATAAATTGCTACCTAGTCCTATATAAACAATAGTGGTGGTTGGCATCAGCTTGTTATCACTATTCAGTCGGTTTGCTGTTGGGCTTACGGCGTCTTCTTGGCGCTTTACGTTTAGTACCTTGAGGTGATTGAACACCCTTAATCATCTGAATACGGGCGTCATTTGTTACTTCTTGAAAGTCTGTCCACCACTGTGCTAATTCATTAAGTTCAGTTGTGCCTTCAATTTGTGCGCGTAATAACAAGAAGTCGTAACCGGCTCTAAATTTAAGGTGTTCGAATGTCTTAAAAGCTCGCTTACCTTCGCGTCGAGCTAATTTTTCTTGCAGGATCCAAATATCCTTAATAACCGCTTGAAAACGTTTAGGAATGGCAATACTGCGTTGCTGCTCTGGCATTATTTCATTCAAGGCGGCAAAGAATACATCTTGCGGAGTAAGTTGCGTGGTTACTTTAATTCGCTGAATATGCTTTTGTAATGGGTACCAAAGCAAGGCAGCAAATAAAAATGCTGGTGTGACCCTTTGATCGTTATTGATGCGTTTGTCAGTATTTTCCATCGCCAATCTAATAAAAGGCAGCAAAAAATCTTGTTCTTCGGGTGCTTGGTTAAGTGCTTGCTCAACGGCTGGGAAGAAATAACCAAACAAGTTATAACTACGCAATTGTTCAAAGTTAGCCACCGCTTTACCGGCAATAAACATTTTCAAGAATTCTTCAAACAAACGAGCGGCAGGAATATTGGCCATTAACGAAGAAAGCTCTTTAATAGGTGCTTTAGTGTCATCACATATTTGCATATCGAGTTTAGTGGCAAAGCGAATCGCACGTAACATACGTACCGGATCTTCACGGTAACGAGTTTCAGGATCGCCAATTAAGCGGATAACTTTATCATTTACATCTTGCACGCCATTGGCAAAATCATAAACTTTGAAGTCTTTGGTAGAGTAATAAAGCGCATTGATAGTGAAATCTCTACGCTCAGCATCTTCTTCAATGCTACCGTAGATGTTGTCACGCAACAACATGCCATCTTCACTTTGCTTAGAGGTTTTCTTACAACTTTTATCTTGTTCAGAAGCATTGTCATGGTGGCCCCTAAAAGTAGCAACCTCAATTATTTCTCGACCAAAAACAATATGAGCTAAACGAAAGCGTCGGCCAATTAAGCGACAATTTCTAAACAATTCTTTAATTTCATCAGGTGTTGCGTTAGTAGCAATATCAAAATCTTTTGGCTCTAAGCCTAATAAAATATCACGAACACCACCACCAACAAGATAGGCATCAAAGCCACTTTTATTTAAGCGGTATAAAACTTTCAGTGCACTTGGGCTTAATAATTGACGGGAAACAGGGTGCTGATCTCGGGAGAAAACCAAGGGATTATCAAAGGATGCGGTAGCAATATTAGTTTTGTTACTGGCGCTTTTTTTTGCGTTCTTTTTAGGGGTCGTTTTTGCGATAGTTTTACTCTTTTTTCGAGAGAAAACTCTTTTGCATAAATTAATAACGCTTTTGATAGTCACAGGCCTTTAAGACAGACATAAAATAGTGGCGCAATGATATAACAGTGCAGGGCAAAAGAGAATAACAGAGAGGGTAAATAGCATGAAAAAGCAGCTAAAGTGTGGTGAAGAAAGAAATGCGACAATGACTGCACGCTTTTCTTTCTCTAATCTTATCTAAAATAGGTATTAAGCGCTCAGATAATTTTGTACCTTGGTAGTGCTACCAAGGTAATGTTTCACCATTAGAGTGCTTAAATACCCCAGAATCAGCCATGGTTAAGTTATCCATTAAAGCTATTAATCGCTCTGCCGCGACATCGGCGCTGATATCACCATTGCTTAAAATGCCATCGTTATTGACCATCTCAGTTTGCACATAACCCGGATGATAAATACCAACAGCGATATTATCTGCACTAAGGTCTCTTGCTAATGAAACTGCGGCAATATTTAGTGCTGCTTTTGACATTCGGTAGCCGTATCTGCCACCAGAAGTATTGTCAGTGATGGAGCCCATTCTTGAGGTGATTAAGCCTATCTTGCTACCAGCAGATAAATTACCGAGTAAAGCGTGGCTCAAGCATAGTGGTGCCAGAGCATTAACATTAAATTGCTCGATTATGGTCTGTTGATTTAAGTCGCTTAGTTGTTCATCTCGTAAAATACCGGCATTGTTGATCAATAAATCAATGTTAATACCACTAAGGGCAGAGACAGCATTATCGATACCTGCTTGTGTGGCAATATCAACCTGCGCTACCACATTGACGCTAAGGGCATCTAATTGCGCAGAGCTGTGACGACACAGTGCATAAACGCTATCGCCACGTTGTTGAAAAATTTTAGCCATGGCATAACCGATACCACGATTAGCGCCTGTAATTACAATAGTCTTTGCTGTGTTGGTAAACATAATATTTCCTTTTATTTATGAATTTAGTTTTCAGTAGCTTAGTGCCAGTAGTGCAAAAACGCTTAGTTTTCAGTAACTTTTGTTAAGTAGTTATAGAGGTCAGATAGTTAATCAATGTTTATTTCAACCTTATTGGGTACACGGCTTCGTTGCCAATTTTTAATTGCCCATTGAATTATTTCTGCAACGCTCGCACCCGCTAACTCAGGCTCAGGTGATTGTCCCAAGAATGCTAGTGCGGCAATAAGTGCAGGTTGTGGCTTTTTATTATTAATGGCCGGTGCTTTATTTTGTTTACTCAGTTTATATCCTTGGCGGGTTATTGCTAAGGGGATATGACCGTATTGCGGCGTGGTACAGGGTAAAAAACTAGCGTTTAAGGTTTGATAAAGTGTTAGTTGTCTGGCCGTGGGTTCAAGTAAGTCACAGCCTCGGA
>JALJPA010000090.1 GCA_022969215.1 Colwellia sp.
GCTCTTCATCGTCTGAGCCGCAACCAGCTAAAACTAAGCTTGTTATAGCGATAACCGCTATTGATTTATATAAATGACGCATAACTACAATTCCATTAGATAATTTTCCGCAAGTCTAACACTGGCTACTTTAGTTTTTACGCTACAACATTGTTGTTTTTTGTTATTGTCTGTAAGCTCGAAAGACATAAAAAAACTCGCCGCAGCGAGTTTTTTTATATCTAAATTATATGATGATTTATTTAGTTTTCACCGGAAAACCACGGTCTCGCATTAACGCCTCAACTTTAGCATCACGCCTTCTAAAGGCGCGATAAGCTTCACTTGGATCAACGGCATTGCGCACACTAAACAAGTGTTCAACAAGTTTATCGGCAACTTCTTTATCGTAAAAACCACCCGGCGCTTGAGCAAAAGCTTCAGCGGCATCAGAGGTTAAAACTTCAGCCCACATGTAGCCATAATAACTTGAAGCATAACCTTCGCTGCTAAAGATATGACCAAACTGAGGGCTACGATGACGCATAACAATTTGCTTAGGCATTTTCAGGGCTGCTAATATTTCACGTTCAAACTTATCGGCATCAATACCTGTAGGATCTACTGTATGAAACTTCATATCAACTAGTGCTGACGCTAAATATTCAGTAGTGCTAAACCCTTGATTAAAGGTTGCTGCTTGTTTAATTTTAGCGACCAGTGATTTAGGCATTGGTTTGCCCGTTTTATAATGTACTAGGTAGTTATCAATAACTTCATCGGTTGATAACCAACGCTCTAATAGCTGCGATTGAAATTCAGTATAATCACGTACACCGGAGTTTAGTGTTGGGTATTCAACTTTAGACGCTAAAAAGTGCAATGCATGACCAAACTCATGGAAATAAGTTTCGGCATCCGACCAAGAGATTAACGTCGGTTGTCCCGCAGCGGCTTTAGAGAAGTTTGAGTTGTTAGAAGATAAAACATTTTTCTTGCCTTGGAATGTGGTGTGAGAACGATACGTCGTTGCCCAAGCCCCTGAACGCTTGCCTTGGCGAGCGAACGGGTCTAAATACCATAAACCAATATGTTCACCTGAAGTTTTATCTTTTACTTCCCAAACACGTACATCTTCATGAAATACCGGTACTGAGCCATCGGTGATTTCGGTAAAGTTAAAGTTAAACAAACGTCCTGCTACATAGAACATAGCTTCACGAAGGTTATCAAGTTGTAAGTATTGTTTTACTTCATCAGAATCTAGATTGTATTTATCTTTACGAACTTTTTCAGCATAAAAACGATAATCCCACGCTTGTACTTGCTCAATACCATCTTCTCTTTTGCCAATTGCTAACATGTCAGCAACTTCTTCATCAACACGGGCAATGGCTGCCGGCCAAACAGATTCCATCAAAGCAATAGCATTTTTAGGTGATTTAGCCATGCGGTCTTCTAAGCGCCATGAAGCATAGTTTTTATAACCTAATAAGCCAACACGTTCGTGACGTAACTGTAATATTTCCGCAATGATGTCATTGTTATCATACTGGTCACCATTATCACCACGGCTATAGTAACTATTCCATACTGTTTTACGTAATTTACGTTCAGTTGAATAAGTTAAAAACGGGTCCATTGACGAACGTGTATTGGTAATAGCATATTGACCTTGATGATCACGCGCTTCTGCTGCGGCTGCCGCTACACTAATAATTGATTCAGGCAAACCACCTAATTGTGATTTATCTAAATACAGTACATAACCTTCTTCATCCGCTAAAATATTATTACCAAACTTGGTTTGTAGCTGCGCTAAGCGTAGATTAATGTCTGCATAACGCTTTTTATCTGCCACATTTAAGGTCGCGCCATTACGAGCAAAGTTGTTATAAGTTAATAACACTAAACGTTGATTAGCTGGGCTCATCGCTTTAGTGGCATCACTATTATAAACCGCTGAAATACGCTTGAATAATTTATCATTTTGATTTATTTTCGAATAAAACGTCGACAATTTTGGCGCTATTTCACTTTGCAGCGATCTAAATTCTGGGCTTGATTTATTTGAACGCCAAATACCGTAATAAGTAAATAGTCGGTCTAACTCTGCGCCAGTTTTCTCCATGGCAACAATAGTATTTTCGAAGGTAGGTGTATCAGTGTTATTAGCAATCAATTCTACTTCTGCTAATTTATCAGCCATGGCTTTTTCCATTGCTGCGACTAAACCTGTTTGGGTAACTGTATCAAAGGCTGGCACGCCTTGAAAAGGCCCTTGCCACTTAGCCAAAAGAAGATCTTGTGACTCTTGTACGGTTTGCACACTCGCAATGGCTTTACTTACCGTGTTAGCTGCAGACTGATCTTTGTTAGTCTCAGTTGCTGTTGAGCAACCCATCAAAATACTAGAAACTAAAAATGCTTTGATAAACTGAGGTTTCATTGAATATTCTCTTTTTAAAGTTATTAGTTATAGTTTAACAAGCAAGTAATGTAGGTGAAATGCCTCCAATGACCGTCTATCGCAGGATAGATACTGTTAAACTTATTTTAACTTCAGCTCAGGGTTAAAGACATAAAAAAGGCCGACTACTAATGTAGCCGACCTAAAGGGGAGTGGAGTATAACAAATCAATTAAGCCCTTCTCAGTCCTTAAGAATGACAACGAAACAAATTGATATGGGTTGGGAGCTCCCCTTAAACTGTGCCGAGTAAATATTTACTCGTTATTTAGTTGCTGTAGTCGCAGCCGTAATTTTAGCGACAAAATCAACTAACTCTTGTTCGGTAATAGCTTTATCCGCATTACTATCAATTTCTTTGAAAGATTTTACTAACCATTCATTCTTACCGGCAATAACTTCTTGCTGGCTTAATTTGCCATCTTTATCATTATCCAATGAAGTAAAAGTAAACCTTTCACTAACATCTTCTACTGTGTCAGTAACTTCAGTGCTAATTGAGTGCTTGCTTTGAGCCACACTATTGCTTTCAATACTGTGAGCAAATGCATCATCTGCACTGACAAAAAAAGCAGCCAAGCTTACGACTACAACAAATGCGGTTACTTGCGCTAAGTTGATACTCTTCATGGTAATCCTCTTTTAACTATTAAAGCGTTCATTAAATTTATTATCGATTGAGGAATAGCACACATCGTGCCAAGACTTATATCTCACTGTTTTAATAGTATTTTTATAAAAATAATAATCTACTAGCCAGGAAAACCAAGGAAAAGCGTCTCTATATGGCGACAGAATAAAATATCAATGACTACCAATGAGTGACACACAATTATAAACAAAACAAATACAATGACTTAAAATAAATAAAGGCAGAATATACAACTGTCTCAAAATAAAGACACTCTTGTTTTTGCTTTATTTTTAAGACAAAGTAGTTGAAGATTTATTCACTACCCCAGAGTTCAGGTTAAATTTCATGGATTACCTTAACAAGCTAAGAAAAAGCAAAACAATATTGAACAAGCTGCTGTTTTCGCTTTACCATTTTAGTCAGTCAATACTTAATAAGGTTTCCATTAATAAACTTACCTTACTTGGTTTTACCTTTGTCGCTATGCCTTTAGTGATGGCTTTACTTTTTAGTGCCAATAAGGTCAGTCTGTTAGCTAAACAAAGTACCAGTGCTATATATCATGTTGCACAATTAACCCAACTCAATAGTAGGCTTGTTGAAAATATTGCTAATATCGAGCGCTACGCCAGCCAATTTATAGTGCTTAAAGATGATGAATTACATACTGCTTTTAATCGCCATCAAAAAGTATTAACTGACATAATTCAAGCAACCGTGTTAATGCAGCAAGATATAGTATTGAAAGAATTATTAAGCTCATTACAAATTGAAAGTGAGCGCATACAAGCCTTGATGGCTAGTGACAGTGCAATGTCACTATCATTAGATCAAGTTCAAGCAGAATTTAAGCAATTACATTTTATTAGTAAAGAGCTGGAAAAACGCAGTAACTTTGTTGTTAATCAGCAAGTGTTAGACATATACCACACCACCGAAAGCATTAGCGATAGCATCCTTGAACGCTTGTATATTATTCCTGTCACTCTATTAATTGCCGGTATATTTATAATCCTAATTACCCAGCCATTAAAGCGACTTACGGATAAAATCCAACGACTAGAACAAGGTAATTTTGAGCAAGAAATCAGCTTACATGGCCCTGCCGAAGTAAGAGAAATAGCAGATGCTTTAGAGAATATGCGACAACGTCTTCATAGCTTAGAATTACAAAAATCGAGTTTTATCCGCCATATATCCCATGAATTAAAAACACCACTAGCGGCAATTAGAGAAGGCACTGAACTTATCTATGATAATAGCGTTGGTCCGCTCAATGATGAGCAACAAGAAATTTGCGATATTATTCGCACCAGCGTAAATCGTTTACAACGGTTAATTGAAGATTTACTCGACTTTAATATTGTATTGGATTCAACCAGCTTGCATGGCTTAGAAAAGATAAATCTAGCTGAACTAATAAGTGACGCCTGTAAGTTAAGAAAGCTCGACATTAAGTCTAAAAATTTAACCTTAAAGTGCAATAACAGCCCCTACTTTGTTTACAGTAATAGTAAACAACTGAGTGTTATTTTAGATAATATCCTGTCCAATGCGATAAAATATTCGCCGATAAACGGTAATATCACCATAACGTATAGCAGTAGCAAGGAGTGCTTAACCATTAACATTATTGACCAAGGTCCAGGGATAAAATCATCGCTGACCGATAAAGTATTTGATGCTTTCTATCAAGGAGAAGCACCTGAAAATAGCCAAATAAAAGGCAGTGGATTAGGGCTTACTATAGTTAAAGAGCTATTACTTCGCCTTAATGGCAGTATCAAAATAAGCCCCGCAGAAAAATTAAATGCCGGTAATACAGGGGGTGCTTGTGTCACCATTTTCTTGCCTATTTCGCAAACAGATATTGAATTATGAAAATAAATACCCTCAGCTTATCCGCCACAATAAACACGGCTAAAACAGTGTTTTTTGGTCATGAAAAAAAACACTTTTCAATCATATTAATTATACTATTAGCCAGTTTATCAAGCGCCTGCCAAATGACTACGTCAACCAATAATATTCATAACGAGGGCAGTTATAGTGACTATTATTTATGGTTAAAAACCTTAAACAAAAAGCAGGTTTTGGCCGAAGAACAGAAACAACAAGCGGTACTAAACAAGACATTAAATAAATCGTTAAACAAGCCAATAAATAGTGTAGACCTGAGCCAAGGTAAACTTATTTTAATTTATAGTTTAGCCAATACTCCGCTTCATCAACCCTATAAAGCTAAACGACTACTCAATGAACATTTATTAGCGAGCAATAACATGAGTAAAGATGACTTAGGCTTTACCATGTTACTTAGAGATCAACTAAATACTCAGCTGCACTTAATTGAACAACAAGCTCAGGCTAGGAAAAAATTTAATAAGCAGAGCGATGAACATCACGCGATAATTGAACAATTAAAAAAGCAATTAAAGCGAGTAAACCAACAACTGATATTACTAAAGAAAATAGACCAGAATATTAATGAGCGTGGCTAAGCCCTAAGAGAGAAATTTATGAGCCTAAACACTCAAAACATTACCAAACAAACAGCTAAACATGTAGCCAAAATCCTTATTGTCGATGATGACCCTAGTCTATTGCGTTTACTCAGTATTCGTTTATCCGCTGCTGGCTATAACGTTGAATCAGCCGCCAATGCAAAAATTGCTTTAGGGACATTACAGCACTTTATTCCGCAAGTGGTCATTAGTGATTTACGCATGGAAGGCATGGATGGCATGGCTTTGTTCGAACAAATTAGAGTGCAACACCCTAATATTCCCGTAGTAATAATGACTGCCCATGGCACAATCCCCGATGCAATTAATGCCACTAAGCAAGGGGTGTTTAGTTTTTTAACTAAGCCTTTTGAAAGCCAAGAATTATTAGATACCGTTGAACAAGCCATACGTTTACAGCCCTCAAGCGGTGAACAAACTTGTGAAACAGAACTGTGGCGTAATAATATAATTAGTCGCAGCACTGTGATGACCTCACTATTACAACAAGCCAAACAAGTTGCTAACAGTGATTTTAGTGTACTTATTCACAGTCAAAGTGGTACCGGTAAAGAGCTACTAGCCAAAGCAATTCATCAAGCCAGTAAAAGAAAAGACCAGGTTTTTACCGCGATAAACTGTGCGGCAATTCCCGAGCAACTACTCGAGTCTGAGTTATTTGGCCATGTTAAAGGCGCCTTTACTGGCGCTGAGCGCAATCATCAAGGTTTATTTCAAGCAACCGATGGTGGTACTTTATTTCTCGATGAAATTGGCGATATGCCACTCAGCTTTCAGGTTAAACTTTTGCGAGTGCTGCAAGAAAGAGAAGTTAGACCGGTAGGAAGTACCCAAGCGATAAAAGTTGATGTGCGTATCATTTCGGCAACCCATGTTAATTTAACCAAAGCAATTAAAGCCAATACCTTTAGGGAAGATTTATATTACCGACTAAATGTTGTTGAGTTGGAATTACCAACCCTAGTACAACGACGGGAAGATATTCCACTGTTAGTGCAATACTTCTTAAACCAAGCGGTTGCTCGTTCCAATATGCCAATAAAAAGCATCAGCCAAGAAGCGATGGAATTACTCATTAGTGCCCCTTGGCCAGGAAACATCAGACAGTTACAAAACGTGGTCGAGCAAAGCGTGGCGCTATCAAGTGAAAATGTTATTAGTGCAACTTTAGTAAAAAATGCCCTGCGTGATGACTCTACTCAGTTTCCGTCTTTTCAACAGGCGCGAGATCATTTTGAGCGAGATTATTTATCAAAATTATTAAAGATTACTGCGGGAAATGTCTCACAAGCAGCACGAATTGCTCAGCGTAATCGGACCGAGTTTTATAAGCTACTAAACCGTCATCACTTGGTCGCCGAGTCATATCGTGCCGATTAACTAAGCCAATAACTAAGCCAATAACTAAGAAGTAAGAAGTAAGTCACACAAGGCAACGTGACTTACTTGTCTGTTAAAGTAATGAGAGAATAATTAATTAAGGACGTTCTTAGTTAAAAATCTGCTTAGCTAAACCGTTATTCAGTTAAGCTTAAAGTCTAATGCTCTCACTTTTATATTTACGCCGGCATCGGTTAACTCTTGGTAAAAGTCTCCCTCTTGGCAATAACTCACCTGCCGACAAACAATGACGTATTTAAGCACTCCAGCCTTATCACTTTGCAGTGCAGCTTGTTTAAACCAATACATAGCTTGGCTAAGATCTTTATCTACATATTGAGCGTTCAAGTACATTTGCGCCAAATTAACTTGCCCTTGGGCAAAACCTAACAGGGCTGATCGGCTTAACCGCCCAAAAGCTTGTTCTAAACTATTTTCTAAGTAGCTCGCTTTTAGGAAACTTTATCCTGGAACAATTTACCGTGACTAGGCCGATTACAGCCTAGTCAACCTAGCCGATGACTAGCGAGCAAGCAGTCTGTCTTGTAACCAAGCAGATATGTCTTTAAGTTGCTCTGGTAATACCGAGTGTTCCATAGGATAACTTTGCCAAGTCACCTTATACTCAGCAGCTGTTAGCAAGGTATTTGCCATTTTACCAGCACTCAGTGGTACCACATCATCTCGCTCACCATGGTTTTGTAAAATAGGGGTTGCTAGGTTAGCACTATGACATTGCTCAGGCAGTTTGTCTGCCGTTGGTAAATAACAAGATAATGCCAAGATACCCGCTAAACTTTGCGAAAAGCGTAAACCGGTAAATAAACTCAATACGCCACCTTGGCTAAAGCCAGCTAAGACGATATTTTTCGAGTCTATACCTAAATCAATTTGTTCTTGGATTAACGCTTGCACACGCTTTTCTGACTCAAGCACACCGGCCATATCAGCGCGGTTATGTAAATCCATGCTTTTGATATCATACCAAGATCGCATTACATAACCTTGGTTAATGGTTACAGCTTGCTCTGGTGCATGAGGAAATACAAAGCGAATACCGTGATTTTCTGGTAAAGCTAATACCGGCACAATAGGAGCAAAACCGGCACCAGAGTCACCCAGACCATGTAACCAGATAACACAGGAAGTAGCTGGCGATTTAGGTTCGACGGTAATTCGTTCAAGTGGCATTGTTGACATAAAATTCAATAGTTTTTCATTGGAAAAAGATGCCACATGATAACAACCGTTAGTGCCCGTGGCAAAAAAGCAGCGATAACTTCCAACATCTTTACAATAATTGCCCAACATTACTTTGAAAGTAATCTAAAAAGGTTCGGGTTTTACTGGCAATATTACGACTTTGATAAAGTACACTTAGGCGTTGGGCAACACTCTCTTGGCTCAATGCTATTCGTTGTAAACTTTGCCCTTGGCCATTGTTTGTTAACAAATCATTATTGATGACTTCATTATTTAGCACATTATTATTGAGGGCATAGTCAGGTAGTTTACATAGCCCTAAACCTTGCTCTGCTGCTCGAAGACGCATTTCAGGGCTAGAAAGTATCAGCTTACCTTTAACATTAATCTGCTCAACTTTATCCGAATTTCGAAAGTGCCAAACCTGGTTCTCTTCCGCTAAAATACAATCAAATTGAGTCAATTTCTCTGGCTTAACTCGCCCTGTCATTAGCTGTTTAATCGCTGGGTCAGCAGCCATCTGCGGCGAAAGATATATAGATTGCGGAAAACTTAACAACTCCTTTGCAATCCAGTTGGACGCTGGCAATTCTTGCTCATGCAAAACAAAACAGAGATCAAACTTAGGATCAAATTCAGGCACTGCGCCTGAATAGTGCTGGCAATGTAAGTTTATTTTAGGATAGCGCCGCAAAAAATCACCAATTAAATGACTAATAATGGTATTAAAAAACTCTAAGGGTAATAAAATATTGAGCTTACCTTGTACTTGCTTTAATGAGGAATAAAGCTCTTCTTCTACACGAGTTAAAGCATCAATATGCTCTTTACTGGCACAAAAAAGTAAGCGTCCACTCTCAGTTAGCGCTTGTTTTCTTGTGGTACGAATAAGAAGGTCACAACCTAATTCTTTCTCAAGCTGAACTAAGCGTCGGCTTAATTTCGATTTTGCTATGCCTAACGTCTTTGCTGCCAAGGTAAATGAACCCGCTTCTACTAAAGTTACAAATAAATGTAAATCATCTAAATTACTCAATTTCATATTCACCCGCTATTGTTTCATTTTTAGAACAATGATTCCCATTAAACACATCTAATTAAGTAATTACAACTTAAGTACACTGCCCTTACTAATTAATAGTTGCTCAGCTACAGCGATATCTTTACTTAACCTAGTGCTACTTAATCTGCTGATGACTAAGCATCGACTAACAAGCATTAACAAAACAAGCAACAAAATGGAGTACACCATGAACACAGAAACCTTAATAAAAGTTACCGAAATTTCAGCAGAGCAATTTACTCAAGAAGTAGTGCAAGCAGAGGGAAAAGTATTAATAGATTTTTATGCCCCCTGGTGCGCACCATGTAAAATGTTAGCGCCAGTAGTAGAACAAATTGCCCAAGAGCATGCTGATATTAGAGTAATAAAAATTAATGCTGACAATAGTCAAGCATTGATGGCTAAGTTTGGCATTAGAGGTATTCCAACTTTGTTATTGATGAATAATGGCGAGTTAGTGGCTACGCAAGTGGGCGCTGCTTCTGTCAGCCAAGTAAAGCAGTTTGTTCAGAAATATTAGGCTTAATTAGTTAGCGCTGTATTAAACAGTGCCTTTCGTTTTCCACCTGAAAGTAAACTTAATTATAACAATTGCATGCCCTCCCTCTAGAGCCATTAAGAATACTTAAGTCATAGTATATCCATGACTTGGTACATTTATTAACAAAAGCAACATGGATTTAAGTAGCGTTACTGTTTAATCTACTTATTACTAACACTAATTAAGACATTCATGACATGAAGAAACTTTTAACAACACTGTTGCTCACCCTAACGCTTACTGCGTGTGGTTCAGATTCAAGTTCAGATTCAAATGAAGGGGTGATAATAGACCCTGAACAGCCTATTATTCCTCCTGACCTTGTACACCCAATAGACCCAGTGCCTGAGCAGCCTACCCTCCCAGGTATTGTGCACCCAATCGAGGAGTTGACCTCAGTTAATGTACACATAAGGCCATTTTCTAGTGCAAGACCCAGTTCCCTTGGCTACTATGAGTCTACAAAAATGAGTTTACCAGCCCATGAAGTCAAGCGAGGTGCAAACTTGCAGAAAGAGCTAAACCCAACAGGTAGTCCCTATTGTACATCTGAGAGTTGCAAGACTGAGCTAGCAGATGAAAACCTCGATGTTTCTCACCCAGTCACTATGTTGGTGTTACCACATAACCTACAGATTGACATGAAGTTCAGCACAAAACGCTGTAGTGCTCCTGATGTCAGCTGCGATAACTTACCGCACATGGCGTACATGTATGAGCCGAGCCTTGCACCGAATAGAGAGACAGATGTTTACTTTTGTTTCGACGTACACGAGCCAGATAAAGGTCTGCAAAAGCCTCTATCCTACAAAACAATTTCCGGCGATCCAACACATAACGAAGGTAACTACACGGAAATAACCTGTAATATTTCAATCTATACTAGTGACTCCGACACGAGCAAATAAGCTAACACATACGGCCGAACCGGATAGTAATTGGAAACAATCCTGTTAATCACTTCACCTTTAATTAAGGAAGCTCCCTGAGTGTTAACTGCTATCATTTTGCCTATGATTAACAGTGATACTGATTTCGAGATATTTAGTCATCACCATATAATCACAAAACTTGATGACCCAAAGTTTTAGATTAAGATCTTATAATAAAGGCACACTTTTTAACTATGCACCGGCTGATCTGAGTACAGAATAAAATGAAAGTGTAACAATAGTCTGCCTTACCCCATTAGTGCATTGACACTAAAGAAGTAGCACTGCTACTCTTCGGTATGGTCGAAGGTAATAGGCAGTAACTAAATGGCATACAGCGACGAAACGCTAAAAACATTACAACAAGCATGGCAAACATTTAAAACGTCTACCAGTATGAGTCAAGCTAAAGCGGCAAAGGCAATTGGCATGAATCAGTCAGCATTCAGTCAATACTTGCGAGGTGAGATCCCGCTAAACACTGATTTTATAGCTAAATTTTCTGTATTAACCAAAGCAGAAATAGTCGATGCCAGTCCTGGCTCCCAAAACGAAGAATTAACCGCGTATCCAATAAGAGTGTCGTCAACACTTTCAGGTCGTACTTTAGAGGATACTATTACACTGGTACCGCTGGTGCTACGCTCTCCTGATACTTACGCTATTTTAGTTGATTATTCGGACGCATCTGAGCCTGAAGGAACCTTGATAATAGCGAATAAGAATAATGCAGTACGTGATAAAGATACGGTATTATTTTGGCAGAATGGCACTAAACCTATATACGGTTCTATACGATACCTACAGAGTGATGTATGGGAAGTTTTAGAGCCTTATCTGCAAGGAGGGCACCGCCATAGTATAGATGATGATAGCGTTATTCATCGCGTCTCGGGAATTCTTCTGCCAGAAAAAAAAGGCAAAGTTTTTAGGGAGTAATTAGCAATAGAGCTGAAGTAAGGGGAAAGTTATTAAGTTATAAAGCAGTGCCTAGCCCGTCACACTTCATTTGAACTAATACACTTAAGCTCATATTTTACCCACCATCCATTTTTAAATCACTATTCATTTAACCATTACTTATCTAAATTAACTAATTCACTTTTCATTGATCTATTTCAGGTATCCCTTTTAACTATTCATTACAATTATTAATAACAATACTGTCGTAATCATCTTAGATGTATATAAGGCATAGATATGATGCAAATAACCGATTTAAAAACTGAACAAAAAATACCGCCACTGTTACGCTTAGGCTTTAGACCCTTTTTTCTTAGCGGTGCCCTCTTTAGTGTTATTGCCGTTACGCTTTGGTTATTAATTTATAAGGGCAGCCTCAGCTTATCTCCCTTAGGTGGCGGTTATTGGTGGCATATACATGAAATGATCTTTGGCTTTGGTGGCGCCATCATCGCTGGGTTTTTATTAACGGCGGTACAGAACTGGACTGGCGCATGCGGTACTCAAGGAAGTACCTTATTAGCCCTCTTCCTACTTTGGCTAGCAGGCCGTATTTTGCTTTTAATACCTGACTTCCTCGGCACAACCCTAACCAGCATAATTGACTTAGCCTTTCTGCCTACTGTTGCTTATGTCTTGGCAAAACCCATTATTGCTATCAAACAGTATCGGAATTTGTTTTTTGTACCGCTTTTAGCTTTATTTACCTTGGCTAACTTAGAAATGCACCTAGCAATAGCATACCCTTCGACCTTTAACAGCGTTTACTCTGGTTATACAGGGGTAATGTTAGTGACTTTTTTAATGTCGGTAATGGCTGGTCGTGTTGCACCTATGTTTACTGCAAATGGTACCAATACACCAAAAGCAACGCCATTACCTTGGTTAGATAAAGCAGCCAATGGCAGTTTGGCAATTGCCATGTTCAGTTTACTGTTACAGCCTTTAGTTGGCTTTTCTGCAGTCTTTTTTGGTGTATTACTTATTATTGCCAGCATATTTCAAACTATACGTTGGTTAAGATGGCGACCTTGGATCACCTTAAACTTGCCACTATTATGGTCTATTCACGGCGCAATGAAATTTATCTGCTTTGGTTTATTTGTTCTCGGACTAAGTTATTTAATCCCTGAAGTACCAAGTAATCATGTTTGGCATTTACTCACTATTGGCGGTATGGGCGGTTTAATTTTAGCGATGATTTCGCGGGTTTCTTTAGGTCATACCGGCCGCCCGCTAATACCACCAAAATCGATGACGTTAGCTTTTATCCTTATTAGTTTAGCTGCACTGGTGCGTACTTTCGGCCCTTGGGGATTACCCGATAAAACCTTATTATTTATTGATATCAGTGGTGGTTTATGGATTAGCGCATTTGTTATATTTATTATCGGCTATGCGCCTATGTTAATGAACGCAAGAAAAGATGGTCGCCCTGGCTAAGGTAATTTACACTAAGCCAGCGAGTATTAAATATACTCGCTGGCTTATTTTTTTACAGCCATAAAAACACCATAACTAACTCCCTAACCCATTGAGTACATACATGCGCGCGGTATTTCTAGATAAAGACACTTTCAGCTCTGCCATTGACTTTTCAATCATTGAACAACAAGTTACTAAATTAAACTGTTATGCCAAGACCTCCCCTACTGAAGTGATCACCCGTTGCCTAGACACTGAAATTATTATTACCAATAAAGTACAATTAACGGCTGAAATTTTATCGGCCTTACCTAAGTTAAAGCTTATTTGTATCAGCGCTACGGGTTATAACAATGTCGATATAGGTGCCGCTAGGGATTTAAATATTGCCGTCACAAATGTCTGTGGTTACGCCGGCCAATCGGTTGCTCAATACGTTTTTGCTCAATTACTCGAGTATTATCAACAAACCAGCCATCACAATAACAACACTGCACAGGGGTTATGGTCAACAAGCACTGCTTTTTGCTATCACGGTAATGGCTTTAGTGAGTTAGCGGGTAAAACACTCGGTATTATTGGTTACGGTAATTTAGGTAAAGCCGTTGCCGCAATTGCACAGGCATTTAATATGCAGGTACTCATTAGTGAGCGACCAAAGGCAACAACGGTTAGAGCCGGCCGGATTGCTTTTGATAAGCTAATAGCGCAAGCAGATATTATTAGTTTACATTGCCCACAAACCGCTGAAACAGAAAACCTTATTAATGCAGAAGTTTTATCGACTATGAAAAAGACTGTGGTGTTAATCAATACTGCCCGTGGCGCACTCATTGATGAGCGAGCCTTAGTGACGGCTTTAAAGCATAAAGAAATTGCTTATGCTGTTCTAGATGTTTTGAGCCAAGAGCCACCTTCAGCAGAGCACATACTACTGAAGAGTAAGCTCGAAAACTTGAAAGTAACAGCTCATATTGCCTGGGCAAGTATCGAAGCACAAATGCGACTAATTAATTTATTGAGCGAGAACATTAGTGCCTTTAAGCAAGGTGAACGTTTAAACCGCTTAGACTAATTGAACTCAGTTCAGTGTTTAAATTTCACACTGAAACTACAGGCTATAATTCCCGCTAGAATTTTCTTCCTGAATTATAGCTATAACTTACTTAGGATCTTACCTAGAAACATAGCTGCAACTTACTCATAGCTTTGCTATCTTAGCCTAGAGTAAACAATTAACTGCCTTAAGAAATTCTATGAGCAACAGCAAAGATACTATTCACTATTTTCCTTTAACCTCAGCATATTTTTCACAAGTGATAACCTTGGCCAATCAGGTGCACGGTGAGGGTTATTTAGATGATAAAAAACTAGAGCAGTGGACCAATAAAGGCATAGTAAATGCTATTAACTGTAGTTTTGTCGCTTTACTCGATAATAAACTGGTTGGCTTTCGTAGTACCTATTCAGCCAACCAATGGTCAATAGATCAATGGTGCAGTCCTGCGTTATGGCAAGTTGACAGTCAAAAGTGTTGTTACTTTAAATGTAATACCGTTGATGAAAAATACCGCGGCTTAGGCATAGGTAAACAACTACTTAAACTTGCCATTGAAGCCGGACAACAGCAAGGTGCTCAAGCAGGTATAAGTCATTTATGGAAGCAAAGCCCTAATAATAGTGCGGTGTCCTATTTCAGTAAGTGCGGCGGAAAACTAATAAAGTCACACCCAGATAAGTGGAATGAAGACAGTAAGCAAGGTTATGAGTGTGTTTTATGTGGCCATGATTGTCATTGTGAAGCCGCGGAGATGATTATTTACTTTCAGCAATAACCAGTAAAGTTTATTGGTTTAGTTGCGCTGATAATAATGCTAAATATTGTTATCCTCATGAGTCAGCAGTGCATTAAGATGCTTAAAGATATCTTCATTAAAAAGCGCCAATCCTTTTCGAGTGAGAATGAATGATGACGCACTACCTACCTCATGAGCAATAATATCTTCATGGCGTAAAAAGGCAAGTGTGCCTATATGAGCAGCGCGTTTATTGGCATCAATCTCAGCGTCCGGGAATACATCATTAAAACCAATTTCAGTCGGCGTAGGAAAGTACTGCGCTAATAATTTAAGAATAACGACAGCCGACTCATCAAATTGGGTGAAACTAACACTCATTTTATTTCCTTTATTTTTCAAAATACCCTCTATATATAAAATATAGCAGAGTAAAATCATTTATAAAATTGATAGCTATCCTCCTAACTAACATTTTTATCCACTTGAATTATACTCAAATGACCTGCAGTGCTTTTTACTCGTTAAGTTTCATTTGCTGGAAGGATATTATGTTATTGCTAGTACGATACTTCTGCCTATGTTTGATAACCTTGCATGCCACAGCAACGTTTTAATTTGAGCAAATATCCCCACCTTCAGCTGCTAATAATCCGACAATAATCTGGATAATTGAAGATACTTTTGAATGGCAAGATTATATCAATAAAGTATCTAAAACCACTTCACAAGAAACTGCTACCATAATCATGCGCGGTTTAGGAGAGCTTGGTTATCAATTAGATTTTGTTAAAGCGACCGGCGATAGAGCTGAGAGAATGTTACATAACGAAGTTAGTGCCTGCATCTCCAGTCGCATAAAAAATACCACACGTGAAAAATTCTCTATTTTTAGCCTACCACACGAAATTTACCTTGGGCAACAATTATACCGTGTAGCACAGGCTTCGCCCTTAAATGAGAACGTATTAAATAACCGAGGAGAAATCATCAGCTTAGCGCAATTGTTTGGCTACTACCCTGAACAAGTATTGGCTATTGCAAGTGGAGTTTCATATGGCGCAAGGATAGACCAACAAATAGCAGAACTGAGTAATAATAATGTTTTTATACGTGCCGGAGCCAATAGAATTGCATCGTTAATGAATATGTTACTCAAAAATAGAATTGATTATATTATTTCTTACCCCCAAGACATCAATATCATTAACCAAGATGATGTTCATCTAGAAAGTTACACTATTGCTGACAGTCCACTCTATTTTATTGGTCACGTTTCTTGCTCAAAAACAGTATCAGGACAGAAAATAATTGAGAGTATTAATGTCATACTTCAACAGGCATATCTTAACAATGAGCTTTATTTTGCCCATGAAAAGTGGTTGCTCACTGGTGATTTACCTAAGCTTCGAAAATACTACCAAGAAGTGTTTAATTTCTTACCTAGTGCTCACTAACACTAAGCTCTTTTGGCTTATATTTCTATAGGTAAATGCCAATTTATTTGCTTAATCTCATGGTTAGTTAACCAAGTATTGGCTTGAGAAAAATGTTGGCAGCCAAAAAAACCACGATAGGCAGACAGTGGTGAAGGATGCGGCCCAGCTAAGACTAAATGTTTTTCTTGGTTGATCTTTTTACCTTTTTTCTGGGCATGTGCTCCCCAAAGAATAAAAACACAGCCACTATTATGCTCATTTAATTCATTAATCACTTGTTCAGTAAACGTTTCCCAACCGAGTTTTGCATGGGAGTGAGCATGCGCTTGCTGCACGGTTAATACCGTATTTAACAATAAAACACCTTGCTCAGCCCAATGGCTTAAACAACCATGTTTGGGCGTATTGAAGCCTTCGATATCCGTGTTCAGCTCTTTATATATGTTAACCAATGACGGCGGCACTTTAATACCCGGCTGTACTGAGAAGGCTAATCCATGGGCTTGATCTTTACCGTGATAAGGATCCTGACCAAGAATAACAACTTTTACATCGGTTAAGTCGACATGATTAAAGGCATTAAAAACAAGCTTTCCCGCTGGGAATATCGCAATGTCAGATGACCTTTGCTTTGTTATTTCACTCACCAAATTTTGATAGTAATCTTTTTTAGCTTCACGATTAAGTAGTTGCTGCCATTGGGGTTTGATCATGTTGTTCCTAAAGTTGGGCTTTAAAGTAATGCTATTAAAGTGCTGTCAATAAAGTAATAGTTAAAATTTATGCCTTAAAGTAAAAAAGCCATCACTTAACGTGATAGCTTTTTATTTACCTGGCTATTCTACCTTAGTTTTTACACTAGCTCTAACTTAACAAGTAGCTACGTAA
>JALJPA010000091.1 GCA_022969215.1 Colwellia sp.
AAACACAAATTCAATTTTTTGAAGATATTGTCGCTTGCATGATGAGCAATGTAAAAAAGCTCACCGAGCAAGCATTGCAAAAAGAAGTCACCCAAACCGTTATCGGTCGACCGATTAATTTTCAAGGTTTACATGGCGAAGAAAGCAATCGACAAGCAATTAATGTCTTAACCAATGCGGCAAAACGTGTCGGCTTTAAAGATGTTGAATTTCAGTATGAACCAGTTGCCGCAGGTTTTGAATTTGAAGCTTCACTCACTAAAGAGACCCGGGTATTAGTGGTAGATATTGGTGGCGGCACCAGTGATTGTTCCATGCTACTTATGAGCCCAGATTTTACTAATCAAGATAATCGTAACGAGCATCTACTAGCCCATACGGGTGTACGTATTGCCGGTAATGACTTTGATATCCAACTCGCTTTGCAAGGCATTATGCCGAGCTTAGGCATGAATAGTTTATTAAAGACCGGTAAACCTATGCCTACCGCTAACTTTAGGCAGGCATTGGCCATTAATAATATCAATGAGCAAACTGAATTTTATAGCGCCAAGAATAGACGTGAAATGGAGCTATTAAGCCGCGATGCGCAAGAGAGTGAACTAGTCTCACGCTTAATCACAGTACATGACCATAAACTCAGTTATCAATTAGTCAATGCCGCGGAGCAAGCAAAAATTGGACTGTCAGATCATGAAGAGCAAACTATTTGTTTAAATGATATTCATGACTCACTTGCGGTAAGTGTTTCTCGAGCCACGTTAAAACAAGCGAACATGCGAACTCTCGATCATATAGCTCAGTTGATGACCTCGGCAGTGGCAGAAGCCCAATGTCAGCCTGAAGTGATTTTTGTTACCGGTGGTACAGCAAAATCACCGGTACTGAGTGAATTTTTACAGCAACAAATGCCTGGCATCCCACTGATTGTTGGTGATCATTTTGGTAGTGTCACCTCTGGGTTAGCTCGCTGGGCGGAGAGAATATATCGTTAATATTGCTATAAACAATGGCTTTATTTTCACTGCCTTTTAGCCGAAAGAAGTGACTTAAACTATAATTAAATCCTTCACTAGTTATAATTTCAAAGGCATTGCTGGTTTGATTAATTTATGTCGAGTATTAATCACTTTTGCATTCATAAGCAATTTCTCCTTTGCTAGTGAAATAGATTTGGTCCGCTACGTCGCCTCAGAAAAGAACCCAGATCGAAAAGAAAGCTATTTCATTGACTTACTGACCTTAGCCCTTGAGAAAAGCAAAACGCAATACGGTGATTATCAATTGCAAGCTGTAGATATTGATATGGCACAAGGGCGCAGCTCAATCATGTTACAGCAAAATGAATACATTGATTTGACCTGGCGTATGACCTCAAAAACTTTAGAACAACGGCTACAAGCTATCTACTTTCCTATTACCAAAGGTTTAATGGGCAGTCGAATTTTTATTATTCGTAAAAATAGCCAGTTACTATTCAAGAAAAACATGTCACTAAGGGAACTCAAAAGGCTTGCTCTTGGCCAAGGGCATACTTGGCCGGATACTGAAATTTTACTCAAAAATGGGTTTAAAGTGATAGGAGGCCATGCTGGTGCTTTAATAGCAATGTTAAAGAAAAATCGCTTTGATTATTACCCTCGAGCATTACATGAGCCTTGGGTAGAAATAGCAGATGAGCATGAGTTGGTGGTCGAAGAGCATTTAATGTTGAGGTACCCTGCCCCGATGTTCTTTTTTGTAAATAAAAACAATAAACGTTTACAGCAAAGGTTAAGCGTGGGCTTAAAAAGCTTGCTCGAATCGGGTGAGTTTGAACAGTTTTTTATCCGCCACAAAATCACCTCCGGTATTTTGACTAAGGCTAAGGTTCATAAACGCACCATTTTTGACTTGCCTAACCCTTTATTATCTGAAAAAAGCAAAGCCCTGCTCGCTGATAAACGACTATGGATTGAGTTCAATTAAGGAATAAATAAAGCATAAATAAAAAACGGCGCTACTGCGCCGTTTTTCGCGAACATAATACAGGTAAACTATACGGCTTTAACCAACATGGTATTCCCTGTTATTGCAACAATTTGACACTGCGTTTGCTCACCTATAGATTCACCATTGACCTCATCAGCTAAACGGGCTTGCCAATCAATACCTGAATAACGGATGGTACCGCTACTGATATTTATTTCACTACTTGCTAGTACTTGCAAGCCGATCATATCGCTCGAATCATCGGTTTTACTGCGTGAGTTTTGCATCTTCTTTAATGGCTTCCACAGCAACAAAGTAATAACAGCAGATAATATTCCGACCACCAAAATTTCACTTTGCCAACCGTCAATAAGTCCTAAACTGATTAGCACCCCAGTGATAGCACTGGCGATAGCAAAGAATAATAACGGGCCACTTAAGCCCATAAGACCTAACTCAAGCACTAGGCTTAAGCCTGCGATGGCATACCAGATAAGTTGATGATTTTCTAAAAATGTCTGCATATCAATATAATTCCTTAGCTTGAATACCCTAGCTACATTAAAGCTTCAAACTACTTGATACCGCAATCGCTTGGGCAACAGTATTAGCAATGTTATCGCCTGTTTTACCATCGGTAAGCACAATAGTACTTTCATTGGCTATGGCTTGATGCGCCTTAATAGCATCTTGCGCTAAGGTCAAGGTTACTGCTGCTTTACCTTCTGCAGTATTCGCTGCACTACCAACCACCGCTAGGGCATTAGCATCGGCATCAGCAACTAAGCGTATCGCTTCTGCTTTACCGGTTGCTTCTAAAATTTGTGACTCTTTAGTGGCTTCGGCGGCTAATACTTGCTCCGCTTTCGCTGCTTCTGCATCAAGTACCCGAGCTTGTTTTAAACCTTCAGCTTCGGTAATGGCGGAGGTTTTAACCCCTTCAGCGGTTAAAATCACTGAGCGTTTTTCTCGCTCTGCCGTCATTTGTTTTTCCATATCTTCACGTATAGTTTGCGGCGGGGTGATGTCTTTGATTTCATAACGCGTCACCATTACACCCCAAGGTGCTGTCGCTTCAGTCATCGCACCTAAAATTTGAGCATTGATGGCATCACGATTTTGGAAACATTCATCTAATTCCATCGAACCAATGGCATTACGCATTGTAGTCATGGCAAGTTGAACAACGGACATTTTATAATCGGTAATGTTGTTCGTCGCCGCAGCGGCATCAGTAACTTTCATAAACAAAATACCGTCTATATCCAAGGTGATATTATCCTTGGTGATGGCGGGCTGAGAGACTATTTCTAACGATTGCTCTTTTAAATTGCGATCAGCCGCTACCGTTTGCACGTAAGGAATAAGAAAATTTAAACCCGCCGATAGGGTTTTGGTGTACTTTCCCAGGGTATAAATAACATAACCACGGTTTTGTGGCACAAAGTAAATGCCTTTTTTCAGCGTGTATAAAATAACAATTGTCACCCATAAATACGGGCTAGTGAGTAAGTTTGCAACGATATATTCCATGAATTAACTTCCTTCTAATGATATGAATTCAACTGAGAATTATTTCTGATAACACGTTAATTGACTGTTAACTGCAAAGCAAGTCTTTAGTTGTAGTCGCTGTAAAATTAAGCCAACATAGCTGCTTATTCCTTAAATTAAACTTTAACTGTTCTTTTATGCGATTTACTTTTAACGATAGTGAGCTCAACTTAACTACTGGCCTGTTGATTAAGGATGGTCAAACAATCAGCATCCGAGCCAAAACGTTATCGGTACTGAAGTACTTAATCGCAGAAAAAGACCATGTGGTGACAAAGCAGGCATTGCTTGCTGAGGTATGGCACGATGTAGTGGTACAAGAGCAAGTATTAGTGCAATCAATAAAAGAAATCCGTGATTTACTTGGCAGCCATGTTATTAAAACGTATCCACGCCAAGGCTATCAATGGACTGCCGAACTACATGATATTAGCAAGCAACACAAGGTCTTTGGCAAATCAGTTAACAGAGCATCGTTAGTACAAATAGCAGTACTGGTCTTGCTCACCATCATCGGCCTAGTTATTTATTCTTTAGCTAGTAATAGCCCAAGCGCCAAAACTGCCAAATTTACTGTCGCTTTTTTGCCGATTATTAATGATATGCCTGATGATATTCATGAATGGGTACCTTTACAGGGCATGGATTATTTAAGTAGCGGCCTAGGGAAAAATAGTCAATTACAACTTATTCCTCGAGCAGAGTTACTCAAGGCATTAGTCCCTGAAAATTTACCAAGCTCAGAAAACCCCGAACATCAAGAGTTACGAGCACTTGCCCTAAGATTAAAAGTAGATTTATTGGTACAAACTCGGCTACGTGGTTATCCACAAGATTTTCAACTAGATTATAGTTTCTACCTTGGCCAGCGAGTTGAGCAAGGGGTGATTTTAGCCGCTGATATTGCCACGGCTTTAGAACAATTAGTACAAAAGATAGCACAGCGCTTTGACCCAGATGCTATCAAAACGTCACAACCCTATATCAGCAATTTTAGTAATGAAGCGTTTGCACGTGGCATTGAACTTTATTCACAAAGAGAATACCGGCAAGCTAGTACTTTTTTCTCGACTGCACTGCAAAGCAATCATGACTTATTGGCTGCACGTCGCTATTTGGCGGCAAGTTATATTAATAGTGGTGATATTGAGCAAGGCATTACCTTAATGAAAGAAAATATTGCCCAAGCACGGCAAAAACAAATGCATCGCGAAGAAATCCGCAGTCATTTAATGATAGGTGTCTTACTTATTCATCGCTATCAGAATGACTCACACACTAGTGATGATTTAACCGAAGCTGAGCTTTATATTCAGTTAACAAAAACACTAGCAGAGCAATACCAAGATAGCTTGTTTATCGCTTACGCTCTGGAAGAATTAGCGAAAATAAAACGCTTACAGAAAAAATATCCGCAGGCAATACCGCTATTGGCGGCGGCAATGCAATACCATAAAGAGTTTCAAGGTAGCTATGGGCAAACCCGTACCCTTATCGAGCTAGCGCTGATAGCCTTTGCCCAAAATAAAGAAACACTTGGCCAAGACTATTTCAGCCAAGCGACCACCATAGCTAACCAAAATGGTGTTGCTACTAATAAGGTGGCTATTTTACTCGCGCAAGCACAAGTAGCACTGACTACAGAGCAGTTCGAACAAGCTCGAGCATATGCCGAGCAAGCTAAAGCTATTGCAAGGAAAGCAAAAAGTAATGTCTTAATTGCCCAAGTAAGCGCTTGGCTAGCTGAGAATAATAGCTATCAAGTTAATTAATCAGCTTACTGAATAATCAAGCAATAAGGATGATCCTTAACTAGCCGCTAAAATTTCATCCATAATCCAGCTAGTATGTAGTGCTGAAGTGCCAGTTGACGGATGTTTTTGCTTATTTATTAGTTGCTGATAGATATTACCAACATGATGTAATTGAATATTTTCAGGGTTTTCAATTACAAACTCTTCTTTACTGTTACCTTGAGTTAAAGTAATCGGTACCTCATCAAAAACAGAGAAGTCTAACTGCCCTTTACTACCTATTATGGCAACTTTGTCTTGCCTTGCTACTGCGCCGAAGTTCCAACTGCCGACACCGGTCACGCCACTTTCATGCTGCCAACAGGCAGTAACGGCATCAAAGGCAGAATATAAGCCCTGCTGATTTGTCCCTATACCGCTGACCTGCTTAAAGTTACCCAGTAAATAAGCAAACAAATCTAAGCCATGACTGGCTAGGTCATCAAAATAGCCACCTACAGCAATGCTTTTATCTGTGCGCCAGTTATATTGGCCCGATAAATCAATGTTATTAGCTGGTTTATTTAACTGCCAGCTAATATGCCTAACCTGCCCAATACCACCATTATCTAGTAAACTTTTAACCTTATTAAATCGTGGTAAAGATCGGCGATAATATGCGACAAACAACGGCACTTTTGCTTCTTTAAAGGCTTGTTCAATAGCGAGGCTTTCTTGATAACTAGTGGCTAAAGGTTTTTCTATACAACAAGGCTTACCCGCTTTTGCTACCAGTAGCGCATAATGTTTATGACTATCGGGTGGTGTGGCGATATATATCGCATTAACATTTTCATCATTAATAAGTTCTGCAGCATTATCGCTAAATTTAGCGACTTGATGACGTTGGGCATAATCTTCTGCCAACGCGACATCTCTGCGCATTACCGCCGCGAGTTCAAAGCCCGCTGTTTTTTGATAGGCTGGACCACTCTTAACTTCCGTTACCGCACCACAACCTATAATGCCCCAACGAATCACCTTATCTTTAGCTATCATAGTTTCTTAGTCATAGTCGTTTACTCATAATCTAAATGGCTAAAATCATGGCTTAGCTAATAGCTCACCATGATTTTTATTTCATTATATCTATATAGGCCTATTACAAGCCACAGTAGCTAGCAAGTTTAGGCTGCCAATGCGGCACAGTATCTTTTTGCTTAACATTACCGGCGCGCAACTTCGCTACTGCTGTTACTACCTCTTGGGGTGACAGGTTTTTATCTGCGTTAAAGTACACCCAATCAACTTCTTGATGATATTGGCGCATTTCAGTACTTGCGACAATTTGCTCTGGAATAAACCACAAATTAAAATTTATCGACATTGCCACTTCGGGGTAAACATCACTGCCATGCTCTGAAAACAAATGACCATTTATATAGTATTTAATAGTGTCATCGAAAACTTGTAGTACTAGAGTATTCCAGCCCTGTAAGCTTTTTACATAGGTATCAAAGGCATTTACTTTAGTCCAAGGTTCAAGTTGAAATGTTTCCCAAGAAGTTGAAAATAATACATTCTCTTTTTCACCCCAACCACCATTGGCAAGGTATTCAAAATCCATTTCACTGTAATTCTTATCCATTGGCGCTTCGAGCGGACTTATGGTGTAAAAAGTTTCGACAATGCCATCGCCGTCTGGGCCAAAATCGGGTTGGTCATTAAAATATACCCGTGCGGCATAAGTCCCTTCTAGATATTTTCGTTGATGACAGATTTGCGTATGACGGGTATTTTCTGGGCTACCATCAGTTTTTGACGTTAAGCGCATTACAGTATTATTCACATCAGCTTGATCGACGTGAAAACTAATGCCTGCTGACCACCAAGTTGCATTTTTAATGCCCGGATGACCCACCTGTGTTCTAGGTACCCAGCCATTTTTTTGTGCGTCAGCTAAAGTTTTATAACTAAAATCATCAAACATTATATTGGCAGTATTATCTGTAAATTTTGCTTGGCTTAATGGACTACTTATCATGG
Organism: Colwellia sp.; assembly: GCA_022969215.1. Lineage (GTDB taxonomy): Bacteria > Pseudomonadota > Gammaproteobacteria > Enterobacterales > Alteromonadaceae > Colwellia. The sequence goes on from JALJPA010000091.1 coordinate 7,305, forward strand.
CAATACTACCAATGAATATACTGGCTAGTGTCGGAGAGAACATCATTATTATTTAATTCCTGTCTAGATCAAAATTGCTGTAGCGAGTCGTTATTGTTCTGCCCACCAATGAAACATCCAACAGATAGTTTTGCTAATTAAATAATATTAAAGATAGGCTTTTTACTTGTTAAATTTTATTAAATCTTTAATTACAACAACTTAAAGTGTAAATATTGCCTTGGTAAATAAATACCATTAACCAATAAGATATTACTTTTACTTTTTTTTATATTTACACAATAAGACTGAAGACTATGAAGGCCTAATACCAGCTTAATTAATCTGGTATTAGGCCTCACTGATTTTTTCTTTCTAGGCTGCCATGTAATTAATCTGCCTCTTGAGGTAATTGCGCAATGAGGCTATTAATTTTACGTAAAACAGGGGCAACAACACCGTTTTGATTCGCTAAAATAGCGACAACAATACCGGTATCAAGGTGTATATCAAGTCTGGCATCTACGCCTAGCGTCGCCCCACCATGGCCAACAACCCGATTACCCGCTTCGCCTGAGACAATAAAGCCGTAGCCATACCAAGCGGGCGAGTTAAATTCAGTTTTATTACTATAAGCTTGCTCAGTCATCTCACGACTAAGTAAGCTAAACTGAGTTAATGCCTGTGAAAAGTTATGAAGATCACCTATCGTTGAATAGCCACCTCCACCAGGGCCGCCTTTCACGCCGTTTGTATAGTGGTTATTCACCCAAGTATCACTATGTGCCTTTTTCAAATAGCCAATCGCTAGGTTTGAAGTAATGCCATCAAGTTCATAACTATTAGAATTAGGCATATTCGCTTTTTGATAAACATGTTGTTCGATATAATCGTAATAGTCTTGTCCACTTACCTTTTCTATGACCAAACCCAACATATGCATACCCGAGTTACTATAACGATTGCTAGTCCCTGGCGAAAATAACAAAGGCGTTTCAGCAATAAGCTGTTTATAAGAAGCAAGTTCACGATAATTTCCTTTATCACTCATTAAGAATGCTTCCGTGAAAATATTGCCCATGCCCGAAGTGTGGGTCAACAACTGCCTAATGGTTATTTTTTCTGCTCCTTCTTGTGGCAACCAACCACTCTCAACATACTTAATAAGTTTATCTTCAAAGTTAAGTTTGCCTTGTTCAATAAGCTGTAAAATTGCAACGGCTGTGAACATTTTATTCATTGAGGCCACTGAAAATTTTGTTTCGAGGTTATTAGCAATATTATCGCTTTTATTTGACTGACCCACGGCTTGTTGAAAAATGATCTGTTCACCTTGGGCCACTAATATCGTGCCCGAAAATGCCTCTTTGCTGACTAACCGTAATACAAAGCTATTCAGCTCTGTTTTAAATTCAGTAAGGTTAATTTTTTTATTATTTTGAGCAACTTCTTTATCCACTAAATAAAAATAATTGATCTTATATGGCGCTTTACTCGTTCTATTTACCGTTAAGATATAGGGAAACTGACTATTTTCAGCAATAACTTCGGCTCTTTCATTATCACCATCGTTAGGTAAGTATTTTATTAAACGTAACTTGCCATGAGTCGTTTGATCATTTAATAAACCTGAAACATGTGCTTTTATTCCGTACATACCAATTTGTTCAGGATTAATATTAGCGGTATAGAAGTGCATCACCTCATGTCGGTCACCTTGATTAAAAAGGCTCAGTAATTGTGGTAAAAACACTTGCCTCTCGCTAGTGGTTACTTCTTCACTGTATACCGGTTGCATCAAACTCAATAAAAACAACAAAACTTGTAAAAACAATAGGCTATAACTTTTCAAATGTTCATCCTTTTTTAAAACTTTTTATCATATCAATAAAATATTCAAGCAATCTTCTGTTGCTCGTTTCGGTTTAACAGTTTTGCTATAACTGTTAGTATTTGGCGATAGAATAAAGATTAAATTTTCATTAAAAAAACATGAAGATTAGTTAAATCAAGGAGTATAGAGGTTTGCAAGAACAATTTTCTGTCGAGATTTTATCTAAAAAAAGTTTTTTACTAAATGGCTGTAGCATAGATCCGCTCCGCGGCGAACTTATAAGCGCAGATAGAACAGAGCAAATTGAACCCAAAGTTATGGCCGTATTGATTTTTCTTGCTGCAAATCATGGCGAAGTGGTGGACCCTGAAGTGCTATTTTTCCACGTGTGGCCTAAATCAATATACAGCCCTGGATCTATTCGACGCTGTATCGCGGTATTGCGAAAAATACTTGTCGACCAAGATAAGAATATTATCGTTACCCATCCCAAACGTGGTTACAGTTTACAAGCAACTATTCAGCTACCAGTAACAGCTAAACCTCTCGTTAGAAAGAAAAAAACGCCGTTAATAAAATGGTTTGCTAGTGCTACTTTTGCCATGCTTTTCTTCAGCACTGTCATTTATCTACTATCAAACGCACTCAGTCATCAAAACCCTGACACGGAAATAACAACGATTAATGTCAACGAGATATTGCCACTGACCGCCACAGAACAATTTGAATATTACTCTCGCTATTCACCCAACGGTGAATATATTGCATTTTTAAGAGCCCAGGAGACTGCTGGGCTTTCTCATAAAACCTTATGGCAAGTCTGGGTAAAAGAGCTGGCAAGCGATACTGAATATCAGCTCTCATCGGAGACAGATAAAATAAAATCTTTCAGTTGGTCTTTAGATAGCAAAGCTGTGCTTTATGCAACGCGCAGTGGCGAAACGGTTAATGTCTATCGGTTAGCAAACAAATCATCACAACATAACGAAGCTGCCATTAGGGTATTGAGCAGAACAGGCATTCAAAACATGACCGCTATTCATTGGGGAATAGACAATCAACTTTATTATATTGCTAAAATCCAAGGTGTTTCATCACTTTTTGTCAACAACCTAACTAATGGAGAACAAAAAACATTACTCACCAGCAATGATAATTTTCACCCCTACGAACTCGCCATTACTTATCAAGGTGAAAAACTGGCCGTCTTAGGTTTCAATAAACAAATGCATTCTCAGGTAAAAGTCATTTCACTTGTCGCTGGTGAGGTAGATGCTGAAAATGATGTGAATCAAATGGCAACAATTCTGGCGACATTAAATTCCAACCGATTCTTTATTGACTGGCACCCTAACAACCAAAATATCTTGCTCAGTGATGGCCGTCATTTATTTAACCTAACCGCCAGCGGTCAAGTAAATAAGATTGGTTTTGAAAACTTCACTTTTGCTCGCCACCCTCAGTTTTCACCGACAGGTAAAGATATTGCCATCACGATGGAAAACATCGATCAGGATATATGGCTGCAAGATATCTTAGACCCTGATAGTAAGCGTATAGTCGTTAATAGTAATACCAGTGATTTTCAGCCTAGATTCTCTCCTTCAGGTAATAAGTTCGCTTTTATATCAGCAAGGAAAGGTTACCCGCAATTATATATTCACGATTTGAAGACGGGGAAAAATCGTTTAGTCTTTGCCAATCCAAAACAAAATTTATCAGTTTACCCCGCCGTTTGGCATCCAAGCGGTAATAAAATAGCCAGTGCTACTAATGAACAACCTTTTGTTATCGAGTTAACAGAACAAACAGCAACGGTGGCAATGCTGAGCAATACCCAAGGCATACCGTTGCAATGGTACCAACAGGAAGATGCGTTGCTTTTCTCAAATCAAAAAGCGAATAAGCGTTTTTTTTCTAAACTCGATATTAACAGCCAACAGTTATTGCCCTTACGAGCACAAGATAAAAATTCAGCTTATTTAAACCATGACAACGAGCTGATCTTGATTTCAAAACATACCATTACCAATGCCACGACCAATAAAGACGTCAGTTTGAAACAGGGAGACTCTATTCAGCGCAGCTTCTCTGCTAATAATGGCCTTTACCTGAAAATAGCCAACGAACAAGAAAAATCACTCTATTTCTTTTCTTTTAAAGAAGAAAGCTTAAAAAAAATTAGTTTATTAACTAATGAGCAATATATTGCCGCGGTATCTCAACAAGGCCAGAATATGCTCACGACAACTCTGCGTATTGAAAAAGATATTGTGATATTAACGTTAGCTGATTAGCTGCGCCTTGAATTGAAATTGCTCAAGCTCTCTGAGACAAGCACCTTGATTAGTAATGGGTATATCTCAGAAGAAAAAATGCCAGTCATCGGCTAGTTTTATTTAAGAGAAAACTCTATGATGTAGGACATCAATAAGCCGGAACTTAATACCCATGTCAGAAATTAATAAATATTCAAAAACAATCACTTTAGACGAATCACAACCTGCTTCACAAGCCATGTTATATGCCGTTGGTTTGACCGAAGAAGACATGAAAAAAGCTCAGGTGGGTATTGTTTCTACCGGATGGGAAGGAAACCCATGCAACATGCACTTAAACGACCTGGCTAAACAGGTCAAAGCCAGCGTAAAAGAAACTGATTTAGTGGGGTTAATATTTCACACCATTGGGGTCAGTGATGGAATTGCCAATGGTACTGATGGCATGAAATATTCGTTGGTTTCCCGTGACATCATTGCTGATTCTATCGAAACGGTCGCTAGCGCTCAGTATTATGATGCCATTGTGCCGGTGGTTGGCTGTGATAAAAATATGCCAGGGGCTATGATTGCTTTAGCGCGTTTAAATCGTCCGGCCATCTTAGTTTATGGCGGTACTATCAAAGCAGGAAAATGGAAAGGTGAAGACTTGAACATTGTTTCAGCTTTCGAAGCTTACGGAAAAAAATTACAGGGCGTTATCTCTGACGAAGATTATAAGGGCGTCATTCAAAATGCCATTCCGGGTGCTGGCGCCTGTGGCGGCATGTACACGGCTAATACTATGTCTTCCGCCATTGAAGCGTTAGGCATGAGTTTACCCTACTCGTCTTCCAACCCAGCGGTTAGTGATGAGAAAAAAGTTGAATTAACCAAAGTGGGTGATGCCATCAGAAACTTGATGGAAAAAGACATCAAACCAAAAGACATCATGACCAAAAAGGCCTTTGAAAATGCCTTACGCATTATCATGATTTTAGGCGGTTCTACCAATGCCACTATGCACATGATTGCCATGGCGCGTGCCTGTGGCGTTGACTTAAGCTTAGATGATTTCCAAGCTATGGCTGACAAGACACCCTTCTTGGCCAACTTAAAGCCCTCTGGTGAATACTTGATGCAAGATTTACATGCGATTGGCGGTATTCCTGCAGTAATGAAATATTTATTGGCTGAAGGTTTATTGCACGGCGATTGTTTAACTGTTACCGGTAAAACCATCGCAGAAAATCTTGTTGATGTACCTGGACTGCCAGCAGGTCAAGATATCATCCGACCTATTGATAATCCCCTCAAAGCTACCGGCCACTTACAAATTCTTTATGGTAATTTGGCTGCTGAAGGTGCTGTGGCTAAAATCACCGGTAAAGAAGGCGAAATATTTGAAGGTCCGGCAAGAGTTTATGATGATGAATTTGCCGCCATTAAAGGTATTTCAACCGAAGTACAAAAAGGTGAAGTGATCGTTATTCGTTATTCAGGACCCAAAGGTGGTCCAGGTATGCCTGAAATGCTTAAACCCACTTCCGCAGTAATGGGTGCAGGCCTTGGTAATGACGTGGCTTTAATCACCGATGGTCGATTTTCTGGTGGTTCTCACGGTTTTGTCGTTGGCCATATTACCCCTGAAGCTTCTGAAGGCGGCTTGATTGGTTTGGTGAAAAATGGTGACATTATCCGTATTGATGCTGTATCGAATACTTTAGAACTAAAGATAGATGAGGCTGAAATCGCTAAGCGAAAAGCTGCTTGGGTAAAACCTGCTTACCGGGCAACCAATGGGGTATTAAGAAAATATATTGCCACAGTAAAATCAGCATCGCTGGGCTGTGTTACCGATGAAATAGACTAATTAGGATATGTTTGCAACACCTGATTCTTTATCGGTTCAGGTGCTCGCGATAGCAGGCCCACCCTCAAGGGTTATGCTTTACTAAGAGTACGGCGAAATTAAATAGCGTTGCACTAGTGGCTTAAAGCTAAACCAGCTTACCTTGTAAGTTAAGTCACTGTTCTTTTAAAGCCGCAATGGTAGCCGAGTAAATAGATAGAATAAATATCCTTTCTTGTAATCTCAAAGCAATGCTTTACCACATATGACCATAAAAAATAGCTGGATAATACCGAGTTTCCGGTAATGTACTCAGAAAAAACCAGCGGCTATTCCTGCCTTAGCATATAAAATTAACTATTATTAATCATTTGGTTATTTCGATATATAAACAAAAGATCGGCAACCTATCCCTCTTTCTTCTTTTATACCCGTTACCGCGCTTTTTCATCACCCCTGATGAAAACACCTGTGCACTTTCAACCAGTTCAGCGCTTTAACACACAGGCTCCGCACTTTAAACTGGTTTACTGCTCAATTTCCGTATCTAAAAGTATTGGCCGTCACGAAATTATTGATAATCTTCTGTCTTACGGTCGTAATAAAAGCGAGTATGACTGTATATGGATAACCTTATTAGGATGTACAGTAAGACACTCTGCTGATAGCCCTATAGGTGGGTTTATGCATCTCGCTCTCAGTAATACTGATGTCAGTATCTAATGCTTGAATTGTCTAATGACTATCCTTCTTTACGCTGTTGTCATAGAGATAAGTGCATTAGTTATCTGGTTAAGCTTGCCCACCAATGATTTCGTATTCATTGCTATGATCGTCAAAGGTTAGACTCCTTTATAAGTACAGACAACAATAGCTACAACAGAGCCGCGAATTTATCTAATTGATTTTCTTTGAAGGCGAGCACCTTCGATATATTTAAAATGTTCGATAAATGTGGACTTGTGTTTGGTCATTATTATTTAATTCCTACCTAGGTAAAGGTTGTTGTAGTTAGCCGTTATTGTTCTCGCAACAATGAAACACCTAGGAAGTAGTTTGGCTAATTAAACAATATTAAAGATAGGGTTTTGACTGGTTAAATTTTATAAAAGCCTGAAACATAGGGTTAACAGGCTTATTTAAAGTGCATTAACTTTGCTTAACTTATATAGCTACAGCAATAATCCACTAAGGTTTTAGCTTTGATTTCAAAGGAGCTATTCGCTGCAACGTTAAAAGATTGGCCTGCGCTAATGTTTTGCCAAGTATCAGAGCCAGCCAATAATATTTCACATTCACCGGCAGTAATTTCCATTAACTCTTTTTCCGCGGTAGCAAATTTATAGTCACCCGGCATCATGATACCTAAGGTTTTAAAACTACCGTCGTTAAAGGTGAGCTTACGGCTGGTGACTTTGCCATCAAAATAAACACTGGCTGCTTTAGTAACGGTAACTTCTTTAAACTCTGACATAGGTAGTTCCTTGTTTAGGCTTTATTTATATTTAATTTGATTTAATCTGGATATTATTGGCAATAAAAAACGGCATTGAATTTAACTTCATCTGCCGTTTGTATTGATTAACCCACTCTACTTGAAAAGAGGAGTATTATTTTGCACTAGCAATTTTTTGCATATCAGTCATGTAACCACGAAGCTCTTTACCAATCACTTCAACGCCATGGCTACGAATAGCTTCATTCACTTCAATTAAACGCGCATTATCAACATTGTTTGAGCTAGCTTTTAGGCCTTCACCTAATTGCTCTAATGTTAAGTTAGCCGTGTACTCTTCAAGAAGAGGTACTGCTGCGTGAGTAAATAAGTAGTTACCGTATTCGGCAGTATCAGAAATTACTACGTTCATTTCGTATAACTTGTTACGTGCAATACAGTTAGCAATTAATGGTGTTTCATGAAGTGACTCATAATAAGCAGACTCTTCAACGATACCAGCAGCAACCATAGCTTCAAACGCTAACTCAACACCGGCTTTGATCATGGCAATAACAAAAATGCCTTTGTCGTAATATTCTTGTTCGGTAATTTCTGTTTCACAATCTGCCGCTAACTCAAAAGTAGATTCTGCTGTTTCTGCACGCCATGTTAATAAGTTAATATCATCATTTGCCCAATCTGCCATCATAGTTTTCGAGAAGTGACCTTCAATAATATCATCCATATGCTTTTCAAATAATGGACGTAAGATAACTTTCAATTCTTCAGACATATCAAACGCTTTGATTTTAGCTGGGTTTGATAAACGGTCCATCATGTTAGTGATGCCACCATGCTTAAGGCCTTCAGTAGTAGTCTCTAAACCGTACTGTAATAATTTACGTGCATAAGCTGCGTCCATACCTTGAGCGATTAATTGTTTATGACCTAATACCGCAGCCGTTTGCAACATACCACAAAGAATGGTTTGCTCACCCATTAAGTCAGACTTAACTTCAGCAATGAAAGATGACTGTAAAACACCGGCTCTATCACCACCCGTTGCACTAGCATAAGCTTTAGCAATTGCTAAACCGTTGCCTTGTGGATCATTTTCTGGATGAACAGCGATAAGTGTTGGCACACCAAAACCACGTTTGTACTCTTCACGTACTTCAGTACCTGGACATTTAGGTGCAACCATAACAACGGTGATATCAGGACGAACTTGCATGCCCTCTTCAACAATGTTGAAGCCATGTGAATAAGAAAGCGTAGCGCCTTGCTTCATCAATGGCATTACCGCTGTAACGGCAGAAGTATGTTGCTTATCAGGTGTTAAGTTTAATACTAGGTCAGCTTGAGGAATTAATTCAGCATAGTTACCAACAGTAAAACCATTTTCAGTAGCCCACTGCCATGATTGACGCTTTTCGCTAATTGCACCATCACGTAAGGCATAAGAAATATTTAAACCAGAATCACGCATGTTCAAACCTTGGTTTAAACCTTGAGCACCACAACCAACAATGACAATGTTCCAGTCTTTGATGAAGTTACAGCCATCGCTGAACTCTTCACGCTTCATAAAACGACATTGGCCTAATTGGCCTAATTTTTCACGTAAGCTTAAGGTATTAAAATAGTTGCTCATGGATTTTCCTATAATTTCTTGAGTATTAATCGAGTCAGCTTGCTGACTGTTCTTTTTACAATGCTTTTTTCAATGTAAACACCATACCCTAGATATCATGTTGCAAAAAGTGATATATTCGCACCACTACGTTGCGTTTTTTGCAATACTAATAAAAACTACCAAACTAGGACAAGCATTCATGGATCAAAAAGCATTATCGATGTTTACGCATTTGAGCCAAAGCTTGCATTTTGGTAAAACTGCACAAGCACATCACATCAGCCCATCGACCCTCAGCAGAGCAATCAAACGACTTGAAGAGGAAGTAGGCGGCGAGTTACTGCATCGTGACAATCGCACTGTGGTACTTACCGATGTCGGCAAAAAATTCAAAATCTATGCTGAGCAGCAGCTTGAACAGTGGCATGGTTTCAAGCAATCACTTGCTGACAAACAAGTAGAGTTAACCGGAAAATTGCATGTTTACTGCTCGGTTACTGCTGCGTATAGCCATTTACCACCTTTGCTGGAACGATTTCGTGCTCGCCATCCCTTGGTAGAGATTATGCTAACCACGGGTGATGCCGCAGATGCCCTGGAACAAGTACAAAATCAATCGGTAGATTTTGCTATCGCTGCTGCCCCCGAGCAGTTACCGCGCAGTGTCTATTTTCATCACTTAGATACCATAGCCATGGCGGTGATTGCGCCAACCATGGTCTGCAAGGTTCAGCAACAGCTAAGTGAAAAGGTGCTGACTTGGTCAGAAATTCCAATAATTTTGCCTGAACACGGCGCTGCACGAAAACGTTTTGATCTCTGGTATCGTAAAAAGCAGCA
>JALJPA010000092.1 GCA_022969215.1 Colwellia sp.
AAAAAATAGAACATACGTATTTGCGGGATAAAAACCCTTGATAGCTCAGCGTAGCCATCTCTTTTGTCACTTTGAGAGGCTGAGAAAAAACCATCTAAGGCGCCAGATTTAGTTAATGCTTGCGCGCGAGACCAGGGCAGTTTATTTATTTCATAAGGCTGTTTAATACGCGCCATCACACAGTCTACAGCTTCTACCGCAACACCCGCAGCACCTGATTTTAAGTCAATATGATACGGCGGCCATGCCACCTTGGTTCCCAGTTTTATCGTATACGAGGGTTCTGCCTGAGTAGCGGGGCAAAGGAGTAAAGATATCAAAACTAAAAAGTAAGTATTTAAAGAGGGCATGGGCAAAAATTCCTAAAAAACAGTCATGCTTCTATTAAAGTTTACTGGCTAATTTGTGTTTAGCAAGGTTATCTCTGCTGATTAATCAAACAGATTTTTAGATGTAAACACATATGAAATTTATATATCAAAAGCCACTAAATACTTATTAGCTGGCAATCATTTGCCTAATTATGCGTTTTAACGCCAGTGATTTTACCGGCTTTCTTAAGAATAAAAACTTGGCATCACTGGTGTGTTGTCTAACTTGCTCGGAAGGATCGGCAGAGCATATTACACAAGGGCTTTGCCAATTCTCTTTGTGTAATAAGTTTGTCACCAAATCTACACCATTGGCGTCGTTGTCGAGGTGATAATCAGCAATAATAAAACAAGGGGCTTGTTGCATGCCTTTAGTCACCTTGCTTAGTGATGCTTGATCTTGAGCGGTATAGACATTACAGCCCCATTCAGTTAACTGTGAAGATATAGCGGTTAGCATCAGCGCATCATTATCGATAACCAACACCGGCATATTGGCAAAGTCTTCGCTGACAGAGTCTGTTTTTTTACCGTTAATGCTTGATATTTCACTGCCTGAATTAACGGCACTAGGCTGCACTCGGGGTAGTTCAATCATAAAGCTCGTACCTTTGCCAACGGTTGATTTTAGTGATATTTTTGAACCCAGCAGGCCAGCCATACGCTCAGCAATGGCTAAACCTAGACCAAGGCCAGGTATTTCACGATTTTGTTCTAAACGCTCAAATTCTTGAAAAATAGTTTGTTGTTTATCTGCGGCAATACCAGGGCCATTATCCCAGACCTCAATGCGAACCATGTCTTTGCTATGGCGAACACCTAATACTATTTTGTTGGCTATCGCTGCTTTTTCGCCGGTTTTATCACGGCAGTAATGCACAGCATTTGATAAAAAGTTTTGTATTATTCGTCGTAACATACGTTTATCTGAGTTTACCCAAGTAGAGCTAGCTTGATAGCTAAAATTAATACCATCTTGCTGAGCTAAAACGGTGAACTCATTTTTTAGCGGTATTAATAACTCATCTAATGCAAAGTGCTTTTTCTCAATGCTTTCTGAGTTATTATCAAGGCGAGAGATTTCGACCAAGTCTGATAGCAGTGCTTCAACAACATTTAGGGAATCATCAATATTATTGGCCAACTGCGCTAACTCTTTCGTTGCAACTTTCTTTTTCAGCATAGAGGTAAACAGCGATAAGGCATTAAAGGGTTGCATTAAATCATGGCTGGCGGCTGCTAAAAATCGGGTTTTACTGCTATTGGCAGCTTCTGCTTCAGCTTTGGCGTGTCTTAGTTCTTGCGTCCTTTCTTCAACACGCTTTTCTAAACTTTCGTTGGCTTTTTGTAAGGCTTTTTCGGCTTCAATATGGGCGGTAATATCAGAAAAGGTACTAACAAAGCCACCACCTGGCATGGATTGCCCTCTGATTTCTAATACTATGCCATTGGGCATAGTGCGCTGAAAGTAATGGTTATGGCCCATACGCATATGCTCAATACGTCTGGCAATTAAAGCTTCACTTTCTACGCTAGTAGAGCTATCGATATCCTTATTCGATTCAGTACCAGTAGCAATATTTATTTCGCTGCTTACACCGGTATTTTTGCTACTAATAACGCCTTTAGCAATGTTATAGCGGAGAAGTTCTGCCACTGACTTTCCTGCTGTTACGAAACCTTCAGGATAATCAAGTAATTGAATATAGCGTTGGTTCCACGCGACCAAGCGCATATCCGCGTCGATAACACTAATGCCTTGTTCAATATTTTCTACACCTGATTGCAGTAATTCACGGTTAAAGCGGAATATTTGGTTAGCTTCATCAACAATACTAACGACATCTTCTAGGGGCATTTCTTGTGAAGTTGAAGCTGCTTTCATTACCATACGTGTTGAGGCAGAGCCAAGTACCCCGGCGAGCTGTAAGCGGGTATATTCAATGAGCTTCTGGTTTTTACTATTACTGTTTTTATGAGTGTTAAGCTCATTTTTAGCAAACATAACCAAGGCTTCTGCTGCTTCCTTATCAATAAAGCGCATTAATAAACTGTATAAGTCATCTAGGGATAAGTTTCTCTCAAACTGATTTTGGCTTTTATTAACAAAGTACTCGGCTTGTAATTTTTCACCGACACTGCGCCGGCTTACCAATGAGACGGTAACGTAGCAGGTAAGGTTAAATAGCAAGCTGTAAAAAACCCCATGGCTAGTACTATCTAGGAAATTCACACCAAAAAGGGCAGTAGGTTTTAACCAAGTGATATGCCATAAACCGGTTTCAAGCCATTGGCTAGTTGGCATTAATGCTGGTAGTAATAAAGTATAGAACCAAACAAAACTACCAACAATTAAGCCCGTTAAGGCCGCTTTAGTATTAGCTTTACGCCAATACAGCGCGCCGATTGTCGCTGGGGCAAATTGAGAGAGTAAGACAAACGATAGCAAGCCTATGGTGGCAAGGTGGTTTTGCTGGGCAATGATACGCTCAAAAACAAATGCAAGCAGCAAGATAATGGCGATGGAACCCCGGCGTAAGTTAAGTAATAGCCCGGATAATTGCTGAGTTTCCTTGATATTAAACAAGCGGAATTTCAATACCAAGGGGGTTAATACTTCGGTTGCCACCATAGTACTAAGCACAATAGCCGCGACTATGACCATGCTAGTGGCCGCGGCTAAGCCGCCAATATAAACAGTGATGCCTAACCAGGCTTGTTGATAAAAAAGCGGAATGGTTAATACATAGGTATCGGCATCAACACTACCGCCCGGAAAGGTTAACTGGCCAGCAATAGCAATGGGTAAAATAAAGACATTAATTAATAGCAGGTATAAAGGGAACAACCAACGGGCTGTTTTTAACTCTTGTTGATGGTGATTTTCAATCATCATCATATGAAACTGTTGCGGCAAGATAAAGATAGTAATTGCCCCCAATACCGCATGGGCGACAGCAAGGTAGGCTGAGTTTGTGCCGGTAATTGAACTGATGTTTTTACCTTGGCTAAGTAAGTCGCTAAAGCCATCAAAAATAAAGAAAGTCGCGAAAATACCTACCGCAGTTAAGGCGAATAATTTAATAATTGAGCTAAAAGCGATAGCCAATACTAGCCCTTGGTTTTGCTTATTGGCAGCTATTTGGCGAGTACCAAATAAAATACTGAAAAAGATAAGTACGATAGTGACAACAAAAGCCGTGCTAATGCCTGATTGATAAGTGCCTGTTAATAAATCAAAGCTGGTACTGATGGCGCGAAGTTGCAGGGCGATATAAGGGATAATGCCTAGTAGCGCGACAATGGTAACCAGAGCTGCGACTTTCGGCGAGCGATCGTAGCGAAAGGCAATAAAGTCGGCAATAGAGGTTAAATTTTGCTGCTTAACAATCAGCAGGATTTTTTGCAACATTGGCCAAGCCAATACGAAACAAAGAATAGAACCAATATAAATCGGCGCGAGCCAAGCGCCTGTGGTCGCTGCTTGTCCGACCGTGCCGTAAAAAGCCCATGAACTACAACTAACCCCTAGCGACAAGCTATACACCCAAGGTTTGCAGCTCCAGTTTTCAGGGGCTTGATTTTGCCCCCAGTGAGCAACAATAAAGAGTAGCGCTAAATAGGCTATGGAAAGAACGGTGATAAGCCAAGTATCAAGTGAAAGCCAAACTAACAAATGCAGTGCCTTTTATTGTGGTCAAAGAGCATGGTAAACGAGTGCGGTAAATAGGTGCTAAAAGTTATCGGTAAAATAATGCTACCGCTAGCTTACCACGCCCGCTGTAGCAGGGTAGTGAACTAAGGTAGTAGTTATTTGCTAGCCGTCATAGGCTAACCTAACTATAAATATTCTCCTTGATTAGAAACTATCACATATGAAAATCAGTAACAAATACTTGGTTGAAGCCATTGTTTTTATTAGTTATGTACTCTTTGCTATGGCTTGGGTTGGTGGCACAGCAAGTATGGGACAAATTATGGCGACCATGCATGTTGATAGTTTAGCCTCAGCTAGCTTTATCAGTGGTGCAGTCACCTTGGCTAAAATTGTTGGTACCTTTGGTGCTGCCTGGGTTGCGCTAAAGTTTGGTATTAAATACGCATTTTTTATTGCTAGCTTATTTATTGTTATTGGTTTATTAACGCCATTAGCGCCTAATTATGAATTATTGCTACTTAGTCGATTTCTTATGGGCTTAGGTGGCGCCTTTATGATTGTTTATTTTAACCCTATTGTTATGCACTGGTTTCCAGCGGATGAACGCCCGGTGATTAACGGCCTGAATGCCGTGGCTTTTAATATCGGTACAGGTATTGTACTGTGGAAAATGGCGGAAATTAATCAGTTCACTGGCGATTGGAAGGTTAGCCTAATTGCTTTTTCTATTGCCAGCTTATTACTTAGCTTTGCTTGGTTATTGGTAAAGTTTGAGCCTGAAAACGATGAGAAAAACCAAGATGGTAACGCTGTTGCCAATTATAGTTATATCGATGGTCTTAAAGATAAATTTAATTGGGCTTATGGTTTAACTTACTCAGGGCTATTGGCATTTTATATTTGTTTATTTACCTTCTATCCTAAAGCCGGTATTAGCCAAAGTAAATGGGTTATCGGCTTTGGTATTGTTGGCACATTAGCGGGTATTATTTACAGTAAAAAAATGCCGCTGCGTCTACCTGTTATTCGCTGGTCTGGTGCGGTAATGGTGATAACCATTATTGGCATGTCGTTTAGTAACAGTGAGTGGTTACAAACGTTATCAGCCATAGTGTTAGGTTTTTTCATTTTCTTCCCTATCACTGCCTTGGTTTCTATTCCGCACGAATTACCCAAAATGACCGGGCAACGTATTACCGTGGTTTTTAGCTTGTTTTACTCAATCAGCTACTTACTTTCTACGGTTGTTTTATGGTTGTTTGGTAAACTGGTGGATATTAATCAAGGTGATTACACCGCTTCATTTATTTTAATTTCAATAGTCAGTAGCACCTTTTTTATCGGTAGTTTCTTCTTGCCTGAAACAGGAAAGAAAAAAGCAGCTATTGCTAGTGACCCTATTGATAGTAAAGAAAGTAAAGCTAGTAATAAAAATGAGGAAAAGTTATGCGCGGAATAATATCTCCCAAGTTAGTGCCTTTTCTTGAACAAGCAAATAAGGCTATTGCCGAGGCGAAAGATAAAGCCAAAGCCAAAGCAAAGGGGCAGGCTTTTAGTGTCGATTTAGTTAGACAAGGTTTGGATAACTTAGCGCCGTTAATTGGCGCTGGGCCACATATGGACAGAGTAAAAAATAGTTACTTAGCAACGGCTAGCCATAATATTCCCGTGCGCATTTATAACCCAGCACCTAATGATAATTTACCGGTATTACTGCACTTTCATGGCGGCGGCCATATGTGCGGTAGTGTAGATTTATACGACCCTATTAGTCGTAAGCTCGCTATTGCTGCGCAGGCGATTGTCATTTGTGTAGATTACCGCTTAGCACCAGAGCATCCATATCCTGCGGGTCTAGACGATTGTCAGCAAGTACTTATGCACTATCAAAGCTTACTTTTTGACATGAAACACAGCGAGGTGCTTTATCTCGCAGGCGATAGTGCTGGCGGCGCCATTTGCACTAGTTTAGTGATGAATAACTGTTGTGATAGTTCAGGTAATGCTTCGTCGGATGTGTCAACTAGTATGCCAGTCAAAATTGCTAAGCAAATCCTAATTTACCCGAGCGTTGATTACACCATGAGTAGTGCTTCTATTGATGAAAATGGTCAAGGTTTTTTATTAGAACAAGATAAAATACATTGGTATTTTCAGCAATACTTTCATGTCAATAGCCTAGATCAGACAAAAACAAAAAAAGCATCGCCGCTATTAGGGAAGTTCTCAGCAAACATGCCAAGCACTTTAGTGATCACTGCAGGTTGTGATCCACTTAGAGATGAGGGCATTGCTTATGCTAAGTCATTAACCGAAGTAGGTGTAGCCGTTGAACACCATTCATTTGACGGTATGACTCACGCCTATATGCTGCTTAATGAACTGGTTAGTGAAGAATGTTTAGCGACTTTCCGGCTTATTAGTGAGTTTGTTAAGGCAGAACCAAACCACAAATAATCTTTTTTATTCCCCTTGGTATTTTTACCTTTACCGAGCTTAATTGCTCAGTTTTTATATGGCTATGTCGTATGGATATGTTTATATAACTAGATTTTGAAAACTAAGGGGTTACCAATGCTTTACGCTCGAGTCTATTCCGTATCTCTTGAATAAATCATTAAGTTTATTTTTTACCGTAGGGAGCTTTAAAACTTCATCTAATTTATAAGCCGTTATTGTCGAGCTTTGTTGGTTTACTAAAAATGTGGTGTTATAAGTTTGATCCGGGATATCACTCTTATAAAGCAGGCTCATATCAATAGTATTGGTCTTAGTCTTTTTAAAGTACTGACTGGCAAGGTTACCAATAATGCCAACTTCAGCTCGTTTAAATAAAACCATTCTAGCAACATGGACTTCGCTTCTTGTTAGGCTCATTTTATGCACATTGCTTAAAAACATTTGATCAGTATTATAGCCAGCAAATTTATATGAGTAGCCTAGCACCCCAGCCTTAGTTAACTCATCGAGATTATCAAAATAAGATTGGTCTAGCGCATTTTCTTTTAATGCATATAATTCATTTGCTACGGTTACTGAGAATTTTGTTTTTGTCAGATATGAATGAGTTGATTTTGGTAGCCAAATCATTGCCATTAAAAATAAAGCATCAAACTTTTTTTCTTGCACAGATTTAATAAGCCTTTTTGAGGGCAGTGTGTTAAGAAAGAAGTTAAATTCATGCTGCGACTCATTTAAAATTTTCACTAATTCAAAAGCTAAACCCTGTTCTTTTTCTGTATTTATTATCAGTGGGTAATAACCATCTTCAATTAAAATATTAACATCTACTTTAGCGAAGCTTTGAGCTGAGAATAGAGCGCTACAAATTAATAGTAATAAGAGCTTAAAGTACGGCATATTATTTTCCTAACAAAATTATTATCAATGACTGTATTGCACGAATAATCTGCTTTTAAATTATATCTAAAGTGTAGCCATCACTGATTTTAATGTAAGTTTTAACGAGAGAAAAGATTGCTCTGATTATTTTTAGCAAACAAAGAAATATTCGAGCTTTCAACGCACAAGTAATGCCTATATTGAATTAACTCATGTAATGAAGAAAAATGATTGTAAATTTTTTATAAAAATTAATCACCAAAAGTCACGCTAAAAATTTTAGCGCGACTTTTTTATTTTAACCTCCGGCTTTACGGACAAGTCCCTATAGAAAAGAAGTTGTCTGCTGTTTGCGCAAGCGTTGCTGAGTAAAAGATATTATAAAGCCCCAATGCTTCCCCTGAGCCAATAGCATAAGCATAAAAGCCATTGGTGGTAGCTCTATTCGCTTGTACATGTGTATAGTTGCTGCTGGTAAATTGCTGACAAGTAAATATAGGATCAGGGATGTCGCCATCAGGTCTAGCATCACAAACATTACCTAGGCCATCATTGTCATTATCTGCTTGGTCGGTATTGCTGATGTTAGGGCAGTTATCAACACTATCAATGATGCCATCGTTATCGGTATCGTTATCAGGGGTGTTATTGTTTACAACACAACTTTGACTTGGACCCGCACAGCTAGGTTCGCCATCAGCTATCCATTGACACTGCTCACTGCCAGCAGGATATTCACGCATAGTGAATATCCTGCTGGCAAAAGCCAAGTAACAAGCAGAGTAACCGTTCCCCCAAGTGATATGACCAGCATTAATGTGTAGATTGTAATCACCAATAACACCAGCGTCTATGGTAAAGGTTACTGTTTCAGTACTTGATAGGTCTGTAGTATCTGTCGCGGTTACCGTTGCATTTTGCCCACCACCAGCTAAGTTACATTGCTCGGCAGCAAAGTTATTTTCTGAAATATTTGCACTGATATCACCATTAGCAAAGCTCACTACCACACTGGCTAAATCTTGGTTTATATCAATAACACTGCCAGTTATTGATATACATTGACCGGCAACAACGAGGTTAATATTTGATAATACAGGCGCAGTTTCTGGTGGCTCTGGGCCTACTCTAGTAGTGACAGATGCACTATCACCAGTTTTTCCTTCATTGTCGGTAGCTGTCGAGGTTACTTGATATAAACCATCAGCTAGCAAAGTGGAAGTTACACTATAAGCTCCATCAGCAACGGCGGCTTGACTGTTTAGTGTTTCAATTAATACTGCAGTGCCTGAGTCTAATGTATAAATATTTAAAGAGACATTACTTACACTTCCTTCATTATCAATGGCATTACCGCTAATAACTATATGACTACTTTCATCAACGGCGCTGTGATTACTGATGGTTGGGCCTGAATTTCTATCGACACGTTTATTATTTTCAGCGAAGTATTGTCCTAGGTAGCTAGCAAAGTTAATGCTGTTGCCTGCGATATAATCACCACCTGCGCCTGCACCACCTGACCAAGAATGGTCTAAGTTATCAAACCATAACATGGCGATTCGATTATCAGTCCACAGTGTTTCAGCAGCACTATGGCCTGAGCCTTCTGAAATGATGTTGCTGCCAGTTAATTGGCTTACCCCGTAAACATTGGCAAAACCATCAGAATTTTGTTGGTTATAACAGGTATTTACTGCGGTATCGGCAGTGCCGTGGCCAATTGCGGCTATTTGAGTAGCAAAGTGATTTTTGGCTGTGCCTGCGTATCCTTCACAACGTGCCTTAAAAGTTGTCGGGGATACAGTTTCGCAAGTTGTTATTGCACCATTTGAACTCGTACCTATCGTTGGGCCGGCGCTAGGGGCGACACCGGAAAAAATATCAGGAGCTAAACAAGCAACTTGTGCAGACATAGCTCCGCCAGAAGATAAGCCAGCTATGTAGATTTGTTTGGCATCGATAGTTTGGTTGCTATCACTTGATAAGGTATTGGCTAAGTTGATCAGGTTTTTATAATCGCCCGCCGTTCTAGCTATACTGCCTTGCCAATAGGACCAGCAGCTATAGCCTGCTTTATTCATCGCATCAGGTATCGCGATTACCATGCCATATGTTTCAGCAGCGACTTCTAAATTGGCAGTTAAAAAATTATCTATCGGTTGCACACAGCCATGCAACACTATTAGTAGCGACTTGCCTTCGCCTATGGGTGACATTGAATCAGGGGTGTATATATGGACCTTGTTAAAGCCACCAATTGCGACGTTTTGCTGCCAACTTCCGCCGTAAGCGCTTAGCGGTATCACCAGTAGTAAGGTTAATAGTTTTATTATTACGTTAACGTTTATTTTTATACTCAATGCTAATAATTTCTTCATAAGAAAACCTGCTTTTTTATTTATTATAATTATCCGTTGGTCGAACATCCTTGTGCGTTTTTTGCACAGTAGCTACTCTAGGCAATTTCATCGTAAAAAGAAGTGGCACCTTAGTAGTATCGGTAAGTGAACAAGGAAAATAATTAGCTTTAGTTTTTAGCTTTGATAACTGATTTTTTGGGATGTGAGCTATAAAGGTTCACTGCTTGAGGATTTTAAAGGCAGGTTTTAAAAGAAGTTATATCTTTGAATAAGTATTTTTGAGTACTAATATTTGAGTAATGCCAAGTTAGCTAAGCCATTAACTCGGTAAGTCGCTTATGGCTTAGTTAACTTGGCGTTAAAGCTTATTCGTTTATCAATACTTCTTGTGCGGCGCGAAAGGCTTCTTGCGCCGCAGGTGCGCCACAATAGACGGCACTATGCAGCAGCACTTCTTGAATTTCTTCAATGCTGGCGCCATTATTGAGTGCGCCGCGAATATGACCTTTTAATTCTTGTGGCGCTTTTAGAGCAGCCAACATGGCAATAGTAACTAAGCTGCGGGTTTTTAAGTCTAACCCAGGCCTTTGCCACGTTGATCCCCAACCATGATCATTAATGAATTCTTGCATCGGTTGAGTCAAATCAGTCGCTTTAGCTAAGGCGCTATCAACAAAGTCATCACCCATGACTTTTCGTCTGATAGTTTCGCCAGCAGATTTTTGTGAGTTAGTTTTATTATCCAACATAACTAAAGTGCCTCAATAGCGATAGCCACTGCTTCACCGCCGCCAATACATAAACTGGCAACACCTTTAGTTAATTTTCTATTGAGCAGGGCATGTAATAACGTAGTGACTATACGCGCACCACTTGCGCCAAGGGGATGCCCTAAAGCACAGGCACCGCCATTCACATTCACTTTAGCGGTATCAAGATTTAGTTCCTTTACAGCTAACATGGTAACCATGGCAAAGGCTTCGTTAATTTCCCAAAGATCGACATCATCTTGTTGCCATTGTGCTTTGGCTAATAAAGCATTGATAGCGCCAATGGGCGCAAGGGTGAAATCTTTGGGTGCTTGTGCATAACTGGCATGAGCAACAATGCGCGCTAATGGTGTTAGCCCTTTTGCTCTGGCAGTTGATTCTTTCATCAGTATTAATGCTGCCGCGCCATCTGAAATCGATGAGGCATTGGCCGCAGTAATGGTGCCTTCTTTGGCAAACACAGGGCGCAAGCTAGGGATTTTATCTTTATTAACTAAGGCTGGCGCTTCGTCGATCGTTACGAGCGTATCGCCACGTCGACTTTTTACTGTAAAGGGCGCGATTTCATTAACAAATGCACCTGATTCGATAGCTTGTGTGGCTTTAGCTAATGAATTGATGGCAAAGCTGTCCATATCTTCACGGGTTAAGTGATGTTCATCAGCGGTATCTTGAGCAAAGCAGCCCATGGCTTTATTTTCATAAGCGTCTTCTAAACCGTCCATCATCATATGATCGTTTATATTGCCGTGACCCATACGAAAACCCGCTCGAGCATTGGCTAACATATAAGGCGCATTAGTCATGCTCTCCATACCGCCAGCAATAACAATATTCATCGAACCAGCTTTAATGAGATCATGGGCAAACATCATTGCTTTAATTCCTGAACCACACACTTTGTTGATAGTAGTAGCACCGGTTTTATGCGCCAAACCAGCTTTTAATGCCGCTTGCCTTGCTGGGGCCTGACCAAGGCCAGCAGGTAAAACACAGCCCATAATCACTTCATCAATATCGTTATTATCAAGGCCTGAACTCTGCAACGTACTTTTAATGGCGGTCGCGCCTAAATCGGTTGCACACACATCTTTAAAACAACCTTGAAAGCTGCCCATGGCAGTGCGCTGCGCAGCGACGATAACAATTGAGTCTTCTGAGTTCATATCAATTTATTTCCAATAGCTTAAATTCGGTTAATATAGGGCGTTAAAGGGGCGCGAGATAATTTATTTACTTAATATTGGCTATCTGCAGATTACCGATTGTCTATCTACCGGATATTACTGAGCCGTCCACGCGCCATCCATAGGTAAAGATGAACCGGTAATACTGCGCGCACTATCACTGCAAAGAAACAGAATAAATTCACCAATTTGGCGTGGATCCATCATTTCAGGTAACGGCTGTTTGGCGGTAATTAGTTGATATTTTGCTTGCTCAAAACTACTGTTTTCTTTTTTTGCAATATCAGTGATTTGATCGTTGATAAGTGGTGTATCTACCCAACCGGGACATATAGCATTGGCGGTGATGCCATGTTCTGCACACTCAAGGGAAACTACCTTAGTGAGCCCGATAATGCCGTGTTTTGCTGCGCAATATGCGGCTTTATTCTTCGAAGCAACTAAACCATGCACCGAAGCTATATTTATAATTCGGCCCCATGAATTTTCTTTCATACCAGCTAAAGAATGTTGAATGGTATGAAAGGCCGCGGTTAAATTAATGGCAATGATGGCATTCCACTTGTTCTCAGGAAAAGTGTCTATCGCTTCAGTATGTTGAATGCCGGCATTGTTGATCAATATATCAATTGAGCCCAGAGTGCTTATCGCTTTGGCCATAAAAACACTAATGGCATCTGAGTCCATTAAATTGGCGTTATCGAATAAGGTTTTAATTTGATATTTATTGGCAAATTCTTGCGCTAAGTTCGCACCTTCCTCATCGCTCATTAAACCATGTAAAACTAAATTTATACCTTGCTCTGCTAATACATGAGCACTGGCTAAGCCAATGCCACTGGTTGAGCCGGTGATAAGTGCTGTTTTGCCTTGTAGCATAGTGTTTCCTTTGATAAAAATTAAAAAACTCAGCATATCCTTATGCTGAAATACGGCTCGTATTTTGAGGTGAAAATATTTGCACCTAGCACGAGCAGTATGCGGAAATTTATTGCCTTACCTTAGCTGAATTAAGGACGAGTTGATTTACTACCTTAGTGCCATGACAACAGAATAACTTTATACGAACTTGATTAGGGAGCTTGGTTTATTTGGCTCCGCGAGCTTACTTTTTGGGGCAGGGGTTATAGCTTGATTGAATAATCTTTAAAAACTCAGTGGCAGCATGAGAAAAAACATGCCTGCGTTTACTGATAATGCCGACACGGCGGCTTATAGCAGGTTCATTTATTTGACAATAGTTAAGCTTTAGCGCCGAGAGTTGTTGCTGATAAAGTGAGGGGATAACACTAATACCTAAGTCATTAGCCACCATTTGCACTACGGTTGCCAGCTGATTTGCTTCAAAAGTAATATCGAGAAATATGCCCTCGTTGGCTAAGGTTTCATCGAGTAATAAGCGGATACTCGATGGTCTTTGTAGGGTTACAAAGGGATATTGGCTAAGGTGTTGCCATTGAATGTTCTTCGTTTTAGTTAGCGGATGATTCTGTGGAAATGCCACGATAAACTTATCGGTAAACAGTGTCTCGAAGTTGAGATCATCAGAATTACCAGGATCAAAGCTGATGGCGAACTCTACTTTCCCTGAACGAACCATGGCTACTGCATCTTCAGCGATGACATCATGCACTTTTACTTTTACTGCGGGGTATTGGTTATTGAAATCGACCAGTTGCTTTGGTAATAACGTACTGGAAAAAGAGGGCATGGCAGCAAAGGATAAATTGCCGCGCTTAAGCGCAAAACTTTCATGCAGTTCGACCAAGGCATTATCAAAATCAGTTAACAAGCGTTTTGCTACCGGTAGAAATAGCTCACCTTCAGGAGATAAGGCTAGGGCTCTGGTTGAGCGAGCAAAAAGTTGTCCACCAACGGTTGCTTCTAAGTTTTTGATAGTGACACTTAAAGCTGGTTGTGAAATATGTAACAGCTCACAAGCCTCGGCAAAACTCTTTACTTGGGCAATGGCAAGGAATGCCCGGATCTGTTTTAAGGTGATATTCATTTTCTGCTCACATCGGCGTATTAATTTATTAGGAAACTATTTATAGCTGTTACCTATAGATATCATTTATAAGTAAAAGTTATCAATAGTTAAGATTAATCAATTTAACAAATGCATGCAATTAGTTAAAACTGCTAAACACTTAAAACTTACTTAGGGCTTTTCATCAAAGTGGAAAGTAATACAGATGTCAGGATTTGATAAAGTTGTGCATAGCTATGAAGAAGCGATGGCAGGGTTAACGGATAACATGACCATTATTGCCGGCGGCTTTGGCCTCTGCGGTATTCCAGAAAACTTAATCAGTGAGATAAAACATAAAGGCACCCGAGGACTTACTCTCGTTTCTAATAACTGTGGTGTTGATGATTTTGGTCTTGGCTTGTTATTACCTGATCGCCAGATTAGTAAAATAATTGCCTCATATGTTGGTGAGAACGCTGAGTTTGAACGACAAATGATGTCAGGAGAGCTAAGTGTTGAGTTAACCCCCCAAGGAACTCTGGCTGAAAAAATGCGCGCTGGTGGTGCTGGTATTCCGGCATTTTACACCGCCACGGGTGTCGGCACGCCAGTGGCTGAGGGTAAAGATGAACGCCAGTTTAATGGCCGTGACTATATTTTAGAAGAGGCTATAGTGGGTGACTTTGCCATAGTGAAAGCGTGGAAAGCAGATAGATACGGCAACCTTGTTTTTAGAAAAACCGCCCGTAACTTTAATCCGATGGCAGCAACGGCAGGAAAAATTACTGTGGTTGAAGTTGAAGAAATAGTTGAGCCAGGGCAACTCGACCCAGATGAGATTCACACGCCGGGTATTTATGTTAATCGCTTAATTCAAAGTAGTTTTGAAAAGCGCATTGAGCAACGTACTACACGAGCTGCAGGAGAGTAATAATGGCTTTATCAAGAGAGCAAATCGCACAGCGTGTCGCGCAAGAATTACAGGATGGCTTTTACGTAAACTTAGGTATCGGCATACCAACACTGGTGGCAAATTTCATTCCTAAAGACATAGAGGTGATGCTGCAATCAGAAAATGGTTTATTGGGTATGGGCGCTTTTCCAACAGAGGACGAAGTAGATGCCGATTTAATTAATGCCGGTAAACAAACGGTAACTATGGCTGCAGGCGCGTCAATTTTTGATTCGGCTGAATCATTTGCCATGATACGTGGTGGCCATGTTGATTTAACTGTATTAGGTGCATTTGAAGTGGATGTTAATGGCAACATTGCTTCTTATATGATCCCTGGAAAGCTCATCAAAGGCATGGGTGGTGCTATGGATTTAGTGGCAGGCGCTGACAATATTATCGTTACTATGACCCACGCTTCAAAACACGGTGAGTCTAAATTACTCAGTAATTGTACTTTACCGTTAACAGGTAAAGGCTGTATCAAAAAAGTATTAACGGATTTAGCCTTTATTGAGATAAAAGCGGGCAAGTTTCATTTGCTTGAACGGGCACCAGGCGTTTCGGTGGCAGAAATTATCGAGTTAACTCAAGGTGAGCTGGTGATTGAAGGCGATATTCCTGAGATGAAATTTAGCTGATAGCCATAGCAAAAGGCGAGCATATGCTCGCCTTTTGCTATTAACTATTTCATTAGTACTAGGGAACTAGCTAATATTACTGACGACAGACAATAGCCGGATTAACATTGATCACACCCGCTTCATTGATAGTCGCTACTTTGTCATTTTGTTTTAATATTGCCAAGGTAGTATCACCAAAGGTACGGACATAGGTAAGTAGGTAACCAAATTGTCCTAGACTACACACCGCATATTGTTGGTTAAAGTTAAGCTTGTCCCATAAGGTGTCTTGATCGTAGCTCTGTTGCCTACTGTCGGTTAAAAAAGCATTGATAGACTTTGATTCATTGCTCTGTATTAAGTTATTTAGCATGATTTTTACCTCACTCTTTAGCTAGTGGTGAGATAATAACCAATCATGAGCGGTGACACTGTTGAGAATTGTTGGGCTGATGTTGTTTTTTGTACAGTCTACTTTGCTAACCAGTGTAGTTAAAATAAATAAAAAATTTGTTAACTTTCTCAGTGCTTATTAATTTATTTAGGTTAAGGGCTTAAATACTTGTCAATTAGTTAATTTGACAAAAATAATTATGAAAATCACTAACTTATTAGTTAATTTAACCAGTTTTACCCACGCATGCCTATGTAATTAAGTGTAACTTACTGTTGCATATGGAAAATGATTAAGTGGCATAGCCTGTGCTATTTTTAATGCAATATTAAAAATACGGAAATACCCATGCTTACTTTTTCTAAACCACTATTTTCAAAAACATTAGCTTCAAAAACATTAATTTCAAAAAAATGGCTACTTTCTTCTATGCTGCTTACCACTGTCTTTTTAACGGCTTGTTCAGAACCAGAAGCAAAAGAAGATAAGCAGGAAGTTGCAGAATTTGCCATACCCGTGATGGTGGCAAGTATCGTACGTAAAGACATTTCATCAAACTTTCACACCACAGCGACTTTAGAGTCACGTAATGAAGCGGAGATTATCACCCGTGTTACTGGCATTATTGAAGAGTTAAGTGTTGAAGAAGGTGATTTTGTCGAAAAAGGTCAACTGCTTGCTAAAGTTGATGCCAGACGTTATCAATTAGCACTCGATAAAGCTGAAGCCGAGTTAGCGGGGTTTGAGCAGGAATTAAAGCGTTTATCTTTAATGGCTGAAAAGCAATTAGTCAGTGCCCAAGCATCAGATAAGTTGAAATATCAACATCGAGCTGCAGTCGCTGCGAAAGAGTTGGCTGCGTTAGACTTAAAGGATAGCCAAATTGTTGCGCCTATTTCAGGTTACATCTCTGAACGCTTTATCAAAACAGGTCACTTTACCCAAGGTTACCAAAAGCTATTTCATATTGTTGATCAAGCAAGCTTACAAGCCGTGGTTTATTTACCTGAGCATAAGCTGAGCTATGTTAAATTAGGACAACAGGCGGTATTACAGTTCAGTGCTCGTCAAGGTAAGAAATTTGTTGCTCAGGTACGTTCAATCTCGCCAGTAATAGACAGTCGCAGTGGTACCTTCAAAGTGATTTTATCCCTAGGTAATGACGAACTGCAGTTAAAACCAGGCATGTTTGCACAAATAGCGCTGACTTTTGATACCCACCAAGACACCTTAACCATTCCAACAGATGCCATCATTACCCTTGATAACATAAGCAAAATTTACTTAGTAAAAGATAATAAAGCGGTAGAAGTGTTAATCAATAAAGGTTTTGTACAAGAGCAACTCACTGAAATAAGC
>JALJPA010000093.1 GCA_022969215.1 Colwellia sp.
TGAGTTACAAAGATACAGCCAGGTGAGCAAAAGTTACTTTCTGAAAATGACTTTAATTTTGGCCAAAGGTAATCAGTAGCGATTTTTTCTTCTATCCGTTCATATGAGGGCCAGTCAATGCGGGCATCACTTAAGTTATCCCAATAACCTTTCCAGTAGTTTTGGCCACTTTCGGTGACATCACCGTCGTATATTAATTGTTGTGGTTGCAGGCCATGGATAAGCACTATTTTATATGCTTTGCTGTATGTGGCATTTGAGTAAAACGCGAAACACAGGGCTACAAAAGCAGCTGATATCTTGATTATATTCATATTATCCCCATCATTTTTTATAATTATTATTATTTCGTCCTGTTTTTATTATTGTTACTTTTAACTGATCGGACGTTGGACCAGTTGAAAGTAACAATAAATTAGTGTCTATTTTTTATCCAGTTACTAATTATTTATAATTGGAATAATGAAAATAAACACTGTTTATAATGGTTATAAAGAGCTAGCAAGCACTGACAACAAAACACCACCTATGCTATTGATTAATATAATAAAAAAAACAAATGACAACTAAGTTTATTGAGGGGTGATGTAATTTAATAAAAACCACCGGCGTTAATTAAAAGTTACAACCAGGATAATGAATGGTTAAGTTGAACTAATGAATAGTTATAAAATAATGTCTCGATAATTGAGAAATAGCTAAACGATGGTTGGACAAGAATATGAATTTACTCGCTATAAGTAATTTTAAAACATCAGCTGTTAGGTAATACTCTTTGTATTAATTAAGGTTACAGCTTTCACTTTAAAATAAGCAATGATAATTAATTTTAAAAAAAGTGCTGGATTGAGTAATAGATGACGTGTGTGATTGAAAGTAACAAATTCATTCGATATTTAGGTCATTTGAACAGGATAATTTACTTAGTGGAATAAGTATAAAAAGAAAACACTAGGAGTAGCTTGGTTGCTATCTGACACAAAAAAGCCAGCAAATATTGCTGGCTGTTTAATTATTTAATAGAGTCACTTCAATAGCTAGTTATGCCATTACTTTTTCAAGCTAATTAATTAACTTCTCTTGGGTTTTCTTTACTTGATTAGCAATCGTCAATAACGCAATACCATCAAAAATAAAGCTAACACCAATAATAAGGCCAATAATCCAAGCACTAGAAAAAGGCCAGTTGGTTAGCACAACGACACCTAACACAAAAGATATTGCACCGTTGAAAAGACTAAATACTTTAGCCGATGATTGCAGTTCAAAAGCAAGTATCATAGAGCTAAAACCACTAATTAAAAAATAAATAGCAATTAATAAGCCCAGCACTCCAAGAATTATGGCTGGGTGAGTAAAAATAATAAGCGCTAAGGCTGCTAAAACAAAAGGTCTAAACCATAAAGACATGTTCTGTGTCTTGTTATGCCAAGCATTAAAAGCTAGGGCTGTTGATGCCAGTAAGAAAATACCACCAACAAAAGTATTAAAAGCCAAACCAATAAAGTTAGGCACCAAAATAGCTAGCAAACCAATAAAGATCATCACAATACCAATCACTTTGGTATTTTTAATCAAGGCTAATTTGAGCTGTTCTGAGGGTGTTTCCCGCGTTATTTCTTGCTCAACTTCTGCTGTTTTATCTGAGGTAACTTCTGAGCGAGGTACGAAATCTGTCATGGTGGTTTATCCTTAAATTGACCCGGTAATTTATTACTAACGCTAAGGTAGCAGAAGCGACTAATAAACAGTATTTATTCTTACATACTGTTTATTAAGATCTTTCGTCAAATATAAAAAACCCAATGCAAGTTACCTTGTATCGGGTTTTAGTTGCTATTTATTCACGGCTCATTTTAGCGAGTAAATCATTTGCCTAAGTTTACTTAAGGATTGTACGTTACAACTAAGCTAACACCGCTTGCTGCCGAGTAACCATACACACCTATGTGCCAAGTATCTGCTGCTGGGTTGGTAAATGAACAACTCTCAGTGTTAAATGATTTTTTACAATGATGTGTGTGTCATATTTTTGTCGATAAAACTGAATACATGAGCTTTATTGTTAATTATTTGTTGCTGGTCGGGTACTTCAGTTACTTTTTGATGATTTAATACCAAACACTAGGCACGAATTTTGCTTTTATTAAGTCGTTTAGAATTTAATACTTCAGGGAGTGAATTGATGAAAAGTAAAATACTCGTGCTATTAATGCTAGCGCCACTACATTGTGTTTCAGTAGCGCAAGATACAGAAGAGTTTTCAGGGCAAGTAACAGGTATTTTTGTTGGTAAATCTGAACTAATTAAAATAGGTGTTGCAGAAACTGAGGACGCGCCTCTAAATTGTTATAGCGATGAAACGTCTTCTTGGCAGCTACATTTCAATGCTGATATGCCTTACTCAAGTAATTGGTTTGATATTTTAAACCTTGTGAGAAGCACACAAGAACGCATAAAAATTGGTTATACACCTAATAGTGATTCAAGCTGTGCTATTGAATATTTAGCGTTAATGAAAGCAAAAAATTACGGTAATGGCGACGTGCCCATTGATAATTTAACGCGTACAGGTGACTTTGGTAATATTGCATTAAATGGTACTAATGGCTTACATAATAATAGTTATTCAGCAAACGGGTTTTATCGTTCAGATGAAGCCTATTCAGCGTTTGATGGCTTTAGTCATACTGAACAGTTAAGTGCAGGCGTTGGCGAAAAAACTAACCGCAATATTTGGTTAATTAAAAAAGACATTAAAGAATATCCCGATAAAAAATACTGGTTACAAGTAGAGTTTAACGAGTTTGTTAACGTATCTGGCTTTAGAGTTGTGTTGAACCAAAAAGGAGCTGAGTTAGGTCGTAGCCCTAGATTAATCACTATACAAAGCTCTGATAACGGTGAAAATTTTGTTTCTCAAGAAACGTTTAGATTAATGAAATTAGCCGACCAACGGATTAATTTAACTGAAAAAATCGAAGTTAAGTATTTAAGAATATTAATCGAGTCTAACTGGGGAAGTACATTTATCCAAATTGACGAGTTAGAAATTTACGCAAACTAACAATTTAGCAGCTTGCTGCTTCATAATTATCTAGTTGTGTGAGTGACGGAGTTAGCTAAGCGGGTATGTAATTTACCTGCATGGTTCACTCTTTAACTCATTCTCATATTGCAGTAAATGAAGCAGTAAATAGTAAGTTAATCTATAACCATTGCCATTATCTATGAAAGTCTCAATAGACTATCTTAATATCATCAAAGTGAACTTAACTCTGCAGAATTCACGTTTTTTCACTTAGCGACCGAACTGTCTTTACATACAGTACATTGAGACTTCAATATGCTTTTGGCAAAGAGATCAGGAAGGGAAAAGACGTTTACTTATAAACGTCACAAGCCTGGGCAGACTCTTATTTATCAAGTTATCGATAAGTACTACCCGCAGTTTTCCGCTCATTACGATGAAAAATAGGTAGATATCTAAAATATGAAGTACTGTATATTTTAGATACTACGAAATGGACGTTTATTCTACCTTCCCAATGACTACATTCCATTCTATAACATGACCCAAGCAATTTATTATCTCGTAATGGTTTTAGGTACTAACGTTAATCGTTCGTTGTATTGATGCCTGACTAACACTGACCTTTTTTTCAATCTCTCGTGATGTTAGACCCTCACTATGTAACTTCATTATCTGTAAATGAATAACCTCGGTAATAACATTAGGAAGGCCAAAAGCAGCAGCATAACCATTTTTCCGTTCTTTCTTTTTAGCGATGAAAGGCCTATTTATTACTGGTATTGGTTTTCTTTTTTTATAAACTACTGGCGCCGTTGATGTAATTAATTCCGCTATTTTTTTGGGCATTACTTCGGGCGTTGGTTCGGATATTTCTTCAGCCATAGGGGCTGTTTTCTTATGTTCAATCAATAGTGGTATCGCTTTACTCAGTGCTTTTTCTACAGCACGAGTAATAATATCTTCAAGTTCATTAGGCGTTAAATTAATGGTGTTATTTTTTCTTGATAATTTCACTGCGACATTCTGTGACTTTTTGGCTATTCTCTTCTGCGAAACCTTAGATATCGCACCGAAAACACGTATTAATTCAGTAGTATCAATTTGTGGTTTACCAAGCGTATCACTCACCATTATGAGCTTTCCGCTAGCTATATATCGCTGAATTGTTCTTCGTGACTTCTTTACTAGTAATGCGCTATCAGTAATATTGTGAATAGCCATATGATACATTTTCCATTATTATCTTACTGCGACATATTAGAGACGTTGATGAGAGGATAGTCAATACTGAACAAAAGAAAATCAGCACTGTTTTTTAAATTCAGTCTACGAATCAGTCACACTCACCTTGCTTTAAAATACTATTTATACTTAGATATACCACCCGAAAGTGATAATTAGATTGGAAGGTTTTAATCGATGAGTTAGGTCTGCTTCGTGGTGTTTCCTGATCTAATCAATCATCAGCTTAGAACAGGATACTACTGAGAGATTGTAAAGTGGCTAAAGCAATATTTGCAAGGCTTTCAGTAAAATAGCTAACCCGCTAGCAATATGTTGATGAAGCAAATAGTCCTATTGAAATAATCACCATAGATCAAACAAATATAAAAAAAGATAAATGCTGATTTATCTTTATCGCTTAGTAACTTCAAACCTACTTAGAGTGTCAAAGCCCTATAAGCTGGAATTAGAAGTTAAAAGTTAGAAATTAGAAAATATTTTGATGCAAACGTAATTCCTCATCAATCATAATTACGTTGATATCGCCCTCAATAACTAAATTAGAATTAACCATCAGAGATGTTGAATATATACCACTCGTTAATACTGAATGAGAAATAACGGTTGCTGATAGTATTGCTGAAGTGTTGCTGGCTTTATTATTATCCTTCTTTTTTTCATTAGTATTGCTACTGCTTGCATTACTGCTATTTGAATTACTGCTCTTTGAATTGATAATGTGTGAATAGCTTTTCCCTTCAACCAGTGTACTACGTTCATAGTGAGCTGACGTGGTCAGCCCTTGGTTGCTCAGTTGTAAAATAGCTATATTTTCTTGTGGGTTCTTTGGGTTTTTAATGGCGACATTAAATGGTGAGCCATCTGGCTTGTTACCATTGACATAAATATCACCACCAAAATTAATTAAAGCAGCCATATTTTCATTTTTAGCTATTTCGCCGGCTTGATCAACAGCAAACTCTTTAATCACGCCCCCCAAATCAAGCTTCACAAACTCATTTAAAAAGTGGAGACTACTTTCTGTTAACCTCCATTTATCAGCACCAATAAAAGGCTTTAACCTAGCTCTACAAGCTTCTATTTTCGCTACTGTAGTCTGTTTTGTACATTGTTTTAATGTGCCTACAGTAATATCAAAACTTCCTTGGGTTGTAGCTGATAACGTTTGTACTAGTGATAATACATAATGAGTTTCTTTATCAATGTTAACAATCGCTTGTTCTCGATTATTAATCTTGGCAATTAATGAATCATCACTAAAAAAATTATACTTTTTTTCTAGTCTGCGAGTGTTGCTTTCAATCAAGCGCGCAACCTTGTTCGCCGATTTAGCATCCGCTGCATAAAGTTGCACTTCACAGGGTGTGGTCATGCAATTAAATTGATGACTATATTTTTTTAGCTTGTTCTCTGAATGCGAAATCATTTAACTCATCATTAATTATTATTTAGTTATCGTTTAGTTATCATTTAATAATAATGTATTGCCAATGCATTACTAAGGTATTGCTAAGGCCTGTGATTATTCACTAATCAACCACTTTAGCAATATGTTTTAAGAATTTATCTGCATCCATATATCCTACTATTCGATGATTTCTTAACTCTTCACCTTGGTCATTAAAAAACAAGATAGCGGGCGGGCCGATAATGCCAAAATGTTTCAATAATTCAGTGTCAATATTATCATTGGCGGTAACATCAGCTTGAATTTTATGTACCTTGGCTAGTTTCAATCTCACTGCTGAATCTTTAAAAGTGACCTCTTCCATTTCCTTACAAGAGACACACCAATCAGCATAAAAATCAAACATGGTGACTTGTTTGTTTTTATTGGCTTGCTTGAGTGTTGCCTTTAAATCATCAATACTTTTTACTGGTTTAAAGGTAATGCCCTTGTGTTCACTCGATAAAGTAGCATTAACACCGCCGCCTAAGTTTGCTAATGGCGACAACAGATTACTTTTCCCGGTAGAGGCACCAACAATCAAAATAAATCCAACTAACAATAGTGATAAACCAAGCCCTTTCCATAACAACTGCCATTGTGTTGTGTCTTTATTATGTTGACGTAAAGCGCCCATATACACAGCAGAAACAATCAATAACACTGCCCACAATAGTTGCGTAATTACTGGTGGCAATATGCGCGCTAATAACCAAATAGCAACGGCCAACATAAGCACACCAAAAATACCTTTCACTGCCTCCATCCACATACCCGCACGAGGTAGTATTTTACCTGCGGAGGTACCTATAACGAGTAATGGCGCGCCCATACCCAAACCTAAACAAAACAGTGCTGCACCACCTAAAATAGTATCTCCTGTTTGACCAATATATATAAGCGCGCCCACTAATGGCGCGGTAACACATGGCCCGACAATTAGCGCTGATAACACGCCCATAATGGCAGCACTGATTAAATTACCACTTTCCTGCTTATTACTTAGGTTGTTTAACTTTACCTGAATAAATGAAGGCATTTGCACATCATAAAAACCGAACATTGACAGTGATAACACCACAAAAATACCGGCAAAACTGCTTAATACCCAAGGGTTTTGAAACCATATTTGCAAGTTGGTACCAAATAAAGCGGCTAGCACTCCCACCACGGTATAAGTTAATGCCATTGCCAGAACATAGGCGAGTGATAAAGAGAAGGCTTTACGTGTAGAGAGCTGTTTTCCTTGGCCAATGATAATGCCTGACAAAATAGGGATCATAGGAAATACACATGGCGTAAATGCTAGCAGTAAACCAAAACCAAAGAAACTAACCAAAGTTAAGATAAAGTTATCCGATGCTAAACTCGTCGCTATAGTATCTTGCTCTGATTTAGTGCCTTGTTCCACCTTAGGTTCGATATCAATGGTACTAGCATTAGCAGCCTCAGAGGCATTAGTTACATTAGTTAAGTTAGATACATTAACGCTAGGCTTTAAATCCGCTAGCTTGATGACTTTTTTAACGGGTGGATAACAAACACCAACATCAGCACAGCCCTGATATTTAATTTTTAAACTTGTGTTGGCAAATGATGCTGCAGAGCCACTTAGCGCATATTTCACTATTAATGTATTTCTAAAGACTTCCAAGCCTTTATAGACAGGATCATCAATGAATAAACTTGCGGGAAATTGTGCTGCACCTAATTGAGTTGCACGCTCTGTCGTGACATTGTCACTGCTTTGGCTATCGTCATGAACGATGGTTGCCGACGATTTAATGCGTTTTTTATAAAGATAATATCCGTCAGCAATATGCCATTTCAGAGAAAGTATTTCAGGACTGTCTAATGTCACTGAAAATGGAAAAGCAAGTTCGCTGGTCAACAGTGTTGACTCATCAACCGCATTGGTAAATGAACTAAAAAATATAAAATACCCAGAAAGTATTAAATGAACTAAAAATTTATTCATGAAAGTAACCCGTAAAGTGGAAGTAATGACTAAATGTGAAAAAGAAGAACTAAAATACCCAAGCAACTTGAAAATTCGAGTTTCATATATCTTCATAAGGCTTGGTATAAATAGCGCTGAAAGCTTGGTTATTGTTTATTGATCATTGATTCGCACGATGGACATCAAACCACGCTTGCTTTTTTTCATCGCTCCATGCACTAGCTGGCTCACCAAAAATGATATCTAACGTTTGTAGCGCATTTTTGGTCGCAATCAAGGCCCTGTTATTGCTAGTAAAAGCAACTGTGCCTACCTTGATTGGCGTAGTAACTAGCTCAATATCCTTTTCAATTAACAATGTTTTCAGTACTTTGCTGGTGTTATTTTCTATCGAATAGACAACTAATGAACCTGTACTGCCAATAAGCACTAACGTCCCATCAGGTGAAATATCAAAACTGGTAATATTACTTTGCGCAGGTAGGGTATGTAATAAAATGGGCGCTACACTCGGCTCAGTGACGTTATATATTGAAAGAATATTACTTTTCCCTAGATACCAAGCTATTTTGGTAAGTTCACTTCCTTGAATAAGTTTGAATTTTTTTGGATATTCAGTGCCCGTTGAAAGAGAGGTTAGCTTACTGCCCGATGTTACATCGAGAATTTCCATACGGTCAGGTGCTGATAAACTAACATAAGCCAAAGTACCCGCTTCATTTAGCATCACAGCGCGATATTTAGAATCAGAAGAAAACTCGTTCACTAGGCTAAAGTCATCTACTTGCAATACCACCATTTTTTTATTGCCTCCCGAGAGAGCAACCCTGCTGCCGTCACTCGATAACGACATGGCATTTAAATCAGGAAATGAATAAAAGTCTTGCCCCTCACTTACCCCGGCAAAGCGTTGAAAGGGGATCTCACTAGGGTTTGAGAAATTAGCACGATATAAACCAACGCCACTATCCGCACCCTCTTCACTACCACTTTTATTTTTTTTCTCGATGCCAACTAAGATACTTTGCACCGATGAAGGGGGAGTTATGCGAATGTTAGCTAAACTTTGCTCTGAGGCGCCAGTAAATCCATCAATTTCATCCCGTTCAATATCAGGTGATGCGGCAAAATCATTGAATGATAATGTAGTAGGTATTGCTTGTGCTAAATTCAGCACAATCAAACGATTATGCCATTTTGAACCGACAACGGCATAATCACCTTGTACATCAAGGTCAGCATTTTCCTCTTCTATATAACCGAGTTCCCATTCAACATGTGGTGTCGAAAGGCTTATCTCCACTTCAGTTTCTTGGATATCCTGGACATTAATACTCTCTAGACTAATTGATGTAGTGTAAGTATTTAGCTGATACATACTGTCTAACATAGCCGCTACGGCTTTGTAGATATCAGTGGGTGCTATTGATTGAGCTTGATTTAAACTTGTCGAAATAGCATCAATTTGTGCAAACATAACATCATCAACACCTAGTTCAACATCACTCTCAAGATAATCTTGTCCTGATAATAAAACTTCATTAGCAAAACCAAACCCATCAATACTCAACCCGTCATCACTCATTTTCAATGATGCTTGCGCGCTTGCTGTATTGGCTAACGTATAGGGATTAAATTGGGTTTCACTGTGAACTAGCGTAGTAAACACTGTTATGTTTATATTTTTATCCGTGCTACTTACCGGTGTTGGTGCATATAAGGCAATACCTTCGGCGTCTTGCTCAATATCTTTTCTAGCCAACAAAGGTGCTTTGCTACTGATACTGGCAATAATATCACTGGCTTTAAAGCTGTATTTACCGTCTTCAAAAGTTACGGTACTAGGCTCTGAGGTATCACATAATCCATTTCTGTTATTATCAAAACATACCACGGCATTCACCCAATAATCTGCGCCGAGTACCTTTCCTGTGACACCATCTTTTTCTTTATAAGCAGTTTGGTCTGGAACAGGTTCTGGTTCAGGCTCGGGTAATGGCTCAGGCTCTACAAATGTACTTTCTGATGCACAAATGGACCCAGCACTACAATCGCCAGCCTTATAATCACTTTCTTCACAGGCAGGCAATAAAATCGCCATCATCATGAGCAGGACTAAATTGGCTTTATCATTTATTTTCATGTGTTTATCTCTAATATTTTACAGTTAACATTTACAGTTAACTATTTACAGCTAATTATTTTCCGCTAATGAGCAATAACTAATCATCGATAACTAACATTCAACAATTAGCTATCAACAATTAATATCTGTATTGTGCGCCAAAATTGACCCAAGCAAAGGCTAAACCAGTAGATTGCTCTTGATAGCCCAACACTATATTCCAAGTAAGCTTATTGCTTTCTAGATACTCCAAGCCAAGCTGCCCTGTCCATGCATTAAAGTTACCTAAGCGATCATCCGCAGTTGCATAACCTGTTTCAGAAAATATGTTATCAACGGCATCATGGGCTTTAAAAAAGTTAGCTTCGTTTTGAGTATACAAACGCAATACTGGCGAGAAGCGAACGTTGTCAGTAATGTTGTGATAACTTTTTGACTCTAACGTATGAGATTGCACTCCCCAACTGTCTTGGTAGAAGCGATAAGAGGTATGCCACGTGGTATTTTCATTCAAAGATTTTGCCGTTTGAATAGAGATACCGCCGGCTTTTCGTTGTTCCGGGCGAGAGTCTCTTGCTAAATAATATTTAGGGTAAATATCTGCGGTAGTATATTCATCACTACTAGAGTCAATAACATTGATACGCCTTACTACATTGAAATATGGATTGGATAAATGACCATCTTCATACATGTAATAGGCACTAAATTTTGCGATAGTATTTGCATCAAATACTTGAGTAATACCGACTTGGCCATTGATTAAATCAAAGTCATTCCATTGACCGCCCAAGCTATATTCGCCGTGTTCATCTTTTTCACCTAAATAATCATAAACCTCATTTTTCATGTAGGAGACACCAGCAGTAATCGATCTATTTTTACTGCGATCGGTATACATTAAATATTCTACTGATAGGCCGGTATTTTTAAAGTCATTCTCTTTTGAATAACTGGCACCAATACTCAACTCGTTACGCATGGTCGGAGTACGGTAAGTATATAAAAATGCTAATGAATCTCGGTGATCTTTTAAGGGTACATTTTTATAGACAAAATTATCAAGGTTAGTATCTCCATCACCAACAACACCATTAATTAATCGGGTATTACGACAATAATCATAGTAATTCTCACCTTCTTCTGGCACACAAGCAGAAGCTCCAGTAAAGGCATCAGAGCCCGTTTCAGAAGAAGCTCCGGTTATTGAATCCCATGTAGGTGATGCCCCTGAAATGCTATCCCAATCATACTCTCCACTTAAGGTATGATTGGGCCCAAAGTCATGCTCAATACTCAGTTTTCCATCAAGAACTTTAATGCGATCATCATTTTCTTTATATTGCTGTATTTGAATGGCCACTTTATCTTCAGCCAAACTTGTTAAAGGTATAATGGCGGTAGCGACAGAGGTGATGACTAATAGTTTCAAATGTTTACTGCTAGCTTTCAAAAACATTCTCCTGATATTGAACTGTGTTTATTTGAGCAGGTGTAATATGGCATTGCTTCATTTGGTATATTTCTATGGGTAAATTCTATGGGTTATTTTTATGAGTGAAGTCTGAGTAATTATGTCGAACGATTTAATTTTCCTGTTGATAAATAACTCTATTTTTAGTTACAACCACAGCCGCCACCTGACACACCGCCACCACCTTTAGTGCCTTCTTTGGAGGTATAAATATGTTCATCAAATTTTTTGATCATCGGGTTAGGTCCGCCAAAACGCATGGTTTCACCGGCAAGTGTGGCTTTTTGCCATGATTTAACTGGGACAATGCTGCAGGCACTGCAGGTAAAGCAGCAGACAATTAGCAGTAATTTAATTTTCATCGCTTGCTGCATCAAATTTCCACCCCTAATTTTTGTAAATCATTTATAATTTTTTCATCGATATTGGGTACAGCACCAATATGTTTACCGACTATTTTGTTATCAATGATGTAGTACAAAGCAGGCATGGCTATAGGGGAGAATTCACTAATGATTGTTTGCTCAACATCATTAATAACGGGGAAATCTATAGCTAATTCTTTCTGAAAGGCTATGCCTTCATCTAACTCTTCATCAACATCAATGCCAATGACATACATTTTTTGTTGGCTGTCTTGCTTGATCATTTTTTTTATAGCTGGAATCTCTTTTGCACAAGAGAGGCACCAAGAGGCAAAAAAATCAACAACACCAACCTGCCCTTCAGGAATGTTAAGTTGCTTTTGTAGGTCTTCACTAAGGGTGTCACCAACTTCAACAGCAAACGCTGTACTCGGTGTTAGTAAAAAGAGTAAGACTAAAAGTATTGCCGATGGTATTACGTTAAATATTGAAGGTTTCATGTCAGTATTCCTGTGGCATACCCGTTACCATTCAAGATGCAGATTTCAGAGTGCATTTTGATTGGTAAAAGGTATAAAAGTAATTTAATAAGCCTTGCAAAAAAGGGCTTAAATCATTGTTTGAATAATAGTTATTGGTTTGGCATTTCTATGACACCAAAATGCCTGCCTTTATTATCCCCACTTCTAACACGGTAACTAAAGTACACAGTGCCGCCATCACCAGATACTGTCATTCGGTCAGCACCATCACCTTCAGGGGTATTCGAGAAAGCGATTTCTTTTAAGCTGCCATCATCCATAATTTCTAGTTGATAAATACCATTTAAAGCTGAATCAGCTCTTTGTACTGCAATATAAAGATAATCTTTACCGTTAAAAGCTCTACCTGCTGCGCTGTATATACGACCGCCTGTTCCGGTGTAGAACATTTTTCTTGATGATTCATCTAATGTTTCATTAAAGCTAACAATATTGCCTTCATACGTTAGTACAAACACACGGTTATCATGAGACCAAACACGCGCTATTTCATCTACCGCAGCGGAGGTAGTTGCACCATCCGCGGCTGTCATAATTACGTTATCTCCGTCTCGTTGGTAAACGCGGCTACCATCATTATTCATTGCTGGCGGTCCGTAAGTTGCGTATTCGGCTGGCTCCAAGTTAATGGTGTGAGTTAACGATATTTCTCCCGCATCACCAATTGCGTAAAATTCAGTAAGGTAAGACTCATCATCTTTTTTAATCATTACCGATGCGATTGATTGCTCAGCGTTAAAGCCTACTTTTTGTGGAACGCCAGTAGTGATATCAATTGATGTAGTCACAGCGTTGCTTAATACACCGGTAGCATCCATTGCCACGGTAAATATTCTCGCTTGCCCAGCATCATTAACAACCTCAACAGCCGAACTCACACCAATACCATAACTACCATGTATACCAACACCGACAAGAGACTCAGTATCAAGGTAAGTTTTTGGCGTTTCAGCTGTACCTGAAACAATAACAGGTGAGCCGTCCACCAAATTTATGCCAATAAAACCATAAACATCTTCTTCATTGATATTTTCAAACCTTACTGGTGCTAACATAATGCTGCCATCAACATTGGCTGCTGGATATTGCGCTGAGTTATTAGCTGTTTGCGTGGAAGTTGCTGTAGGTAAAACTTCGGGCATTTGACGGACACTGAAATCAAAGTTCTTTAAATCATCAAGACTAATATCACGAAAGCTGAAGTTCAAATTAGCCGTTAAAACACCTGACTGATCTCCTTGTCCATTTGTTGGACGAGTCAAAGCGCCTAGAGTAGGTTCCTCATCATTGGTAGGTTTCGATGTATTAACATTACTTACATTAGACGACCAAGTAATAGTAGAGCCTGAGCCTGCAGGGATAGTTGTCGCTAATGAAAGGTCCGAAACAACAACGGACAATGATGAACCATTATTAATGTCACTTTCTACAACCGCAGCTTTATCAGCCGCTAAAATTTGTGCCGGTGTAAGTACATTACCT
This sequence comes from Colwellia sp., assembly GCA_022969215.1. Classification (GTDB taxonomy): domain Bacteria; phylum Pseudomonadota; class Gammaproteobacteria; order Enterobacterales; family Alteromonadaceae; genus Colwellia. The sequence goes on from JALJPA010000093.1 coordinate 13,675, forward strand.
TTATTAAGTTTATTAACATGGTTAAAGCCACGACCAGCAATAAAGACATTACCTTTTTCGTCGGCAGCTATGGCGCGTATACGTTCACCAACATTAAAACTTGCGATAATATTTACATCAATTGCATTCAAGTCAAAGACCCAAACAGCGTCACTTGCTGAGGAAAATATTGCGTAATTATTATCAGGAGAGATTTCACCTGAGCGAACACTACTTGTTAGAGGTAAAGTTGTACTTAACGCCATTTTTTCGAGATCGATAATTGCAGCATAGTCACCATCGTAAGCTAATGCTTGTCGACCATTATCAAAGAATTTTAGCGTGCCAAAAATTTCATCTAGGCTAGCAACGCCATCAATAACACCCGTTGTAGTATTGATTTTATGTAATTGATCTGTCGAGCCACTTTCACCTTCTGTCGCGACATATAAATACAACCCATCGGGTGAGGTGAATTGCTCTTTAACATTAATTAACGTTGCAAGTGAAGTAGTGACAAGATCTTTGGCAGTAACAAACTCACCAGTATCGGTTAAATCTAAGTTAAGAATATAAGTGACTTCTTCATCTAAATCTTCAACATGAACTTTATCACCAACAATTTCAAAATTACCAATGTAAGCATTTACAAAGCGTTTTGTACTGGCATCATCATGTGCCGCAAAGGTACCATCATCCTTTATTGCTACTCTAAACAAACCATAGTTATCACTCGTCCCTACCGAGTCTTCACCATTGCTAGGACGGATATTAATGTAAACATATTGTCCATCAAGTGATGAAGTAGCACCTCGTAAACGGTGTTCACTTGCGCCTGTTGTTCCATCAATCGCATAACGCTCACCTTCAACATTAGCAAATAAACCATTTGATTTAATAACTGGTGTCTCACCGCTGGTATCAATCACCATCAGGCCGTTATGGTAATGCATGGTCATCGCCGTCATATTACGACCAGCTAGTGGCATAATAAAATCAGGTGTTTCATCATGGTCACTTTGTTCCCACGTTAATTTTTCACCTTTTAGGCTGATATCGCGCTTGGCAACATGCTGAGCATTAACTTCATCAACGTCGACAGTAATAGTAAATTCTTTTGTTTCGATAAATTTACTAACCACAGCAGCAATTACTTTTAACGGATGGACATTAGAGTGTGTCGTTAAGGCTGTTGTTATTGAGCCTTTAATTTGCTCTGCTTGTTCAGTCGTTACCGAACCGTCAGTAGCCAATGACAACTGTTCATTTAAATAAGTTGCGGCTTGTGTTTTATCTGCTGAAATCGTTGGGTTGAAGAGTATCTCGTTAGCAATAATTGTACTGTAAACATTTATTTCATCTGCACCGGGACTAGCTACATATAAGCTGCCATCGGTTATTTCTAATAATCTTGCATAGTCACTAGATTTCATATTTTCTGGGATTACAGTAGCTGAAAAACCCTCTTGACTAACTTCACCCTCATCACATTTACCGTTATTATTGCTATCTATACACAATAAACCACTGGCAAGTTCAGGCTGAGTAGTTCCTGTATTATCAACAACCCCTGGTTCATCAATAACCACAGGTTCACTATCGCTACTGCCACAAGCACTTAAACTACTGGCAAGAATAACGGCAATGCTCAACGAAAGTGATTTCTTTTTAAATAGTGATAACGAGTTTATATTTTTTTTCATCAGATATTTCCCTTGTAAATGTCTATGCTTTTAATAATCAACAGTAATTTTTCGAAGATTGTAAAACAAAGTGTTACAATTGTAAATGATAATCGATCTCATTATCATTCGCATCAGATTAAAATGTAATTAAACTATAGTTTTCCCCCGTTAAGTTCAGTTGCTCGTGATGAGAAACCCCCTAGCTACTTACCCCCTGCCCACTAGACCTAAATCTGTAGAGACATAATAATCACCCCCTATAAAACCTGTAAAAATAACAAGTTAAACTGGCAGCCGAAAGGAGTTCAATTCACGCTAAGTATTTTGGAATATTTTGGAATGTTTTGGGAGGACAGTCCGGTATAGCAGGATATAAAAGGAGTTATATCTTCAAATAGTCTTACAACCGTGACTAATAACTTTTAAATTAAAGTAAAGCAATGAAGAAATAAAATGTCGCGGTTTCCTTCATGAAAAACACTTCCTACACTTTAAAATTGATGAAAGATGAATAGCGTGCCACCAAGATTTGCCAAGTGAGTTTTGGCACATTGCATAAATGAGAAATTGCGAGGTATGGCTAAGATATAGCTAAGGCATGTCACGAAAAAGTTAATAACTTGATCGCTTTATTAAATAACCTTCGCTGTAAAGAGTGGTAAATATTTGTGGAACTTTGGTGTTATCTACACTTTTATTACACAACCTGCGCACCAGTAGGTTTATGGCCCTATCATTTGGTTCATCAACTCTATGTTCGATTAAGTTAAGTAATCGTTCACGACTTAACACACAGCTAGGTTTAGCAACAAAACGACTAAAACATCGTATCTTCTTTGGTCAATTTTACTAGGATATAGTTTTACTGGGATATGATTTTTCAGTAACTTTCGCTTGAGAATATCAAAACAGCATTGGCCAAAACGACATAAATCATCATCTTCTTCGATTTATGCTGTTAGTGCTGTTTTTCTATTTTCAAACGATTATTACCATAAGTTTAGGGCTAACTAGCTAATATTTTAAGTGGTAATGACAAAGCACCATTGCCCGTTTGACCAACGATCCAAATAATCGCACTTAAACCGCCAAGAGTGAGGATATACCACAGAGCCGAGACAATTTGTGCATAACGATTAAGTGGTAATAACTCACTTAAGTGTCGGCGTTTGTATTCAAATACTATTTCAATACTGCCAATAGCCAGTAAAAAACCTAACAGCGCTAAACCAAAGTGATAACTAATGTAGACACCTAACACTGCCCCTAATATACAAGCCACTAAACCAATTTTAGAATTGATTGAGAAAGCGATACTTTTAATGATGTGGCCGCCATCTAACGGCAATACCGGTAACAAGTTAAATAAATTGAGCAGCGCATTAAATACCGCGAGTCCGGCCAATATTTCTATATCGGTTAGCCAATAGCCAATTAAACAGACTATGGATAATATCAAACCAAAGAAAGGGCCCATGATGGAGATAACAATATCTTGCCAGCGAGTATTAATTTTATCATCGCTAAGGGCTAAGCCACCAACAAAGGGAATAAGATAAATACCTTTGGTTTTCAAACCAAAATACTTCATCGCCTTAATATGGCCATACTCATGGAAAACT
>JALJPA010000094.1 GCA_022969215.1 Colwellia sp.
AAAGGCAACACCAGCACCGATAGTCGCAAAAAATACCGACGGTGAAACAAAGGAAAATACCATTAAAAACACCACGGCACCCACATTACCATAAGCACCTACGGTGCCGGCAATTTGTCCCGTTAATTTACGTTTAACTAAGGGCACCACAGCAAAAACACATCCTGCAGCTGAACCTAAGAAAAATGAACAAATCATCATGGTGGCAACCACAGCTGCAAGAGGCCATGCTGGAGTGATCAATGACATAACAAAAAAGCCTAATGATGCGCCACTTAATAAAAAGATCAAAGGTCTTTTACGACCAAACTTATCACTGATCATGCCACCTGATGGACAAGAAAGTACGTCAACGGCAGCAAAACAAGCACCAAATACACCTGCAGCTGCAGCGGCAACTAAGAATTGGCTTTCAAAGTACTGTGCCAGCATAGATATAACGGATAATTCTGCGCCAAAGGTTACCGCATAACCAACACTTAGAATGGCTACTTGTTTGAATTTATACTGTAAAATTTCATCCATAGGTGGTGATTGCAACATGTCTCTATTCACCTGATATAACTTCCAAGATTGGTACGCTATCAAGGCAAGTAACAAACCATAAATAACATAAGAGGCAAAGTCACTGATCAAACCGGCACCAACAACAACTTCGGCGCCCGTACCGGCAACCACACCAGCATCGGTTACTCGCCACGTTAATAACACTAATGCTGCTACCATGGGAATATTAAATAACAGACAGAAAATAAAATCTCGTTTACTGGTTAGCTCAAGTCCACCGGACTTATTAGGTTTGAAATAGGTAGAGCCCACTGGCGTATCGGTAACGGCAAAGTAATAACAAACGGAATATAGCAGTGCTAGCACACCCGTTGAGGCAATGGCATAACGCCAGCCATCTTCGCCGCCAAATAAACTGGCAATATACACTAAACTACCAGCACCAACAGCTGAACCTACGTTACCCATGCCTTTATATATACCTTCGGCTAAGCCTAATTGTTTTGCCGGGTACCATTCACTGATCATTCGAATGCCAATAACGAAACCAGCACCGACAAAACCCATTAAAAATTTGGCTAAGGCTAAGGTTTCAAAACTTTGCGCAGAGGCAAAGAAAAAACATAATACTGCGGTAGCTACCAACATCGCCGTATAGGAATTACGCGGACCGTATTTATCAACTAACATACCGGTGACAATACGTGCCGGTATTGTTAATGCCACATTTAAAATTAATAATATTTTCGCTTCAATATCGGTTAAACCCATACTGGCTTTAATGGTCGACATGAGTGGCGCATGGCTAAACCAAACAAGGAAGGTAATAAAAAAAGCCAGCCAAGTGCTATGGAGAATTCTGGCTCTGCCCTGGAAAGATAAAAAATTATGTTGTAACGACGATTGACTCATACAAAACCTTGATTTAGTTAACGGTAAATTCTACAAACAGTATTAAGTAAATAATAAGTTAGCAATAAGTGAGCCATAACCTATCTATATGATTTTGTATGTTATTTTGTTGTTTTTGTATGCGAGGAAGAGGTCTTGCACCATAGTGCAGCTAAATAAATGATAAAATGCACCAAATTTAACTTTTATCTAAATGTGAATTTTTTTTAGTTTAAGTTGCTTGCAACGTTTTACTTAACAAGAGGACATTGCAGTGTGAGAAGGGCATATGGCAAGGGTTATTAGCTAACTTATCTAATAAGCTGGGTTATTGAACTTAACTTCTGAGTTTAAATATTAATGACATAAGTAAATAACTTAGCCAAGTGGACTCCGAGCGTACGGCAAATAAAATGGTGTAGCAAAGCAACAAATACCATAAACCGCTACACGATCGCTCACATCATTAACATGAGCGATGAGAAGGATGTTAATACTTTCAGATAGGAAAATCTGCTACGCAGATTATAGGTGCAGAATATACCAGCACCTTATATTTGAAGTATCAAGCTAGCAAAACCAAAGTAAATTAATACCCCGCTGGCATCAACTATTGTCGTCACTAACGGTCCTGAAGCTGTAGCAGGATCTAAATTTAACTTTGATAAAATAAAAGGTAAACATAGCCCAATGATACTCCCGACAAAGACCACGAAAAACATGGAGAAAGCCACGATAATGGCTATTTCAGGGCCACCACGAAGCAAGCCTAAAAAGTACACCGTCATCGCCATAGTTAGGCCAAGCGCAATGGCTACTAGGGCATCTTTACGCAATACTTTAGTCCAATCTTTGTATTCAACGTCTCCCGTAGCAAGGGAGCGTACCATTAATGCCGCAGCTTGTGAGCCGGCATTGCCGCCAGCACCAACCAGCAGAGGCATAAAAAAGACTAATGCGATATTAGCGGCGATGGTATCTTCAAAAAAAGCTAAACCGGCACCTGAAAGTAGCGCGCCAAAAACCAGTAAGACTAACCAACCAACACGCTTACGGTATAACTCCCAAAGGCTAACTTTACTCATAGGCGAACCAAGTGCAGCGACAGAGGCGGACTTTTGCGCATCTTCTGTGGCTTCTTCTTCTGCCGCGTCCATGGCGTCATCATAAGTAACGATACCAACCAGTTTTGATTCATCATCGAGCACAGGCACGGCGATTACATCGTAATAACTGATGATTTGTGGGATTTTTTCTTGATCGTCGCTTACCTGCACCGAGACGACTTCCGATAACATAATGTCTTCGATTAAGCTGTCTGGCGCAGCAAGAATTAACTCTCGTAAGGACAATGTGCCCAGTAACCTTCGTTGCTCATCGATAACATAAGTTTGATAGATGGTTTCTTTGTCTGGGGCTTCTAAGCGTAATTTTATTAATGATTTACTGACTGTCCAGTTGCTGCGCAACGTTGCATAGCCTGATGTCATTAAAGCGCCGGCGGTTTTCTCTGGGTAACTGGCAAGTTTACGAATATCATCTCGCTCGGCTTGGGCAAGACCTGGCATTAACGCCTGCCTTTGATGTGCATCAAGTTGATTGTATAAATCGGCGCGAGCGGCTTGTTCCATATTTGAAAAAAGTGCGGCTAAGTCATTACGACTCATCAATGAGGCGACATCGGCCTGTTTTTGGGGATCTAAATAAACAAATAAATGGCATTGTGCTGGTAAAGATAATAACAGTAATAACTTTAAAATGAGTGGTGCAGGGAAGTCTTCAATAGCAGCAGCAAAGTCTGCATCATGCATATGTTTAAGCAGAAGGCGAAGTTCAACTTTGTCTGATTTTTCAAGTAAGCGGGTAATTTGTTCTGTTAGTGTTTTTTGGCTCAAAAGCGTCGCCTTATGGTGGTTTTATTTACCGGTAGCAAGTAAGGAAATAAAGAGAATTATGCGGATTGGTATTTTTAATACTTTAAAGCTTAAAAATAGAGGTGATAGCAACAGAGCCGCATAGGTACTCGTTTAATTTTCGCCTAAGGATAACAAATGCTAAAGCTTAGTTGCAACTTGCCAAAATCAATAATGATATTATTGATGTATCTAAATATTACAGAATGAAAGCTCGAAGGCGTAAGAGGGAATTTGGGGGATATCTAGTTAATATTTAATGGCAATATTATTGCCGCTGGTTTTAATAAAAAGCCCCGCAATTGCGGGGCTTTTTCTTTATATCAATACTTTACCTTAGTAATTGAAATCAATAATTTAATCTTATCGATTTAATTATTTTGCAAGTTTACGTCTTGTGATTAAACCTAAAGCAGCTAAACCAAATAGTGCAATGCTAGTTGGCTCTGGGATACTTGCTGCGGCAACGTTGGCAACGCTAAGTGGTCTTTCTTGACCTGATTTTTCGGTGAATCGCACACTGCTTGCGCCATTACAGCAATTCTCAGCCCATAATAGTTGAATAACGTGATCACCCGTAGTAAGTGCTATATCTTCCACTTTAAAAACGTCTGAATGGTTCCAGTTGTAGCGCCACCATAAATTATCAGTACGGTTAGCAATTAGCTTATCGTCAACAAATAGAGCCGCGCCGTAGCCAGCATCTAAGCCGCTTTCAAAGCTCCAAATGCCATCATAGTTGATAGTGAAATCAATAGTTAACATGGTTAGGGTATCATTGCCTGATTTAAACATTTCGAATGAATCAATGCTGTTTACATCACTCGCGGTACTCTTGTTCCAAGAGCTAAGTAAGTCGGCTTTATTGAAATATTTATTGATATCTCGTGTTTCTAAAGTGATTAACGTTGCGCTCGCGTTAGCGGCACAAAAAATGAGTCCAAGCAAAACTGCTTTTATATGCTGTAATTTCATAAGCACTACTTCCATTATAAATAAAAAATATTAAAATCACCCTGTTAAAGCATTATTTGTGCCAATAGTTTAAATAACTGAATTTCTGAAGGTTTTATAATTTAGGTGCCGCTTTAAATTTATAATAGTACAATTGTGTAAATAATCCTGACACTGGTAAATCTGTTGATTCTTTGAGACTTTTACAATATTTAGCTTGCAAAGGTACATGATTTTCATGAATTAGCAGTCTGAATTAAAGTCAGTTGTGTTTGTGATCAAACCTGTAATTGAATGTGTTTATTATTGGCAACGCCATCCGGATAGGCGGTTTGAATTTAACCCGTATTAACGACAATTGAATTAGACCATTAAGAGAGTGTTTCAGTCTTACTAAAACAGTATTACTGATAGGGTAACTATCCATAGCTAAATTCTACGGCAGAATGTCCGGTAACGCAGTTGTTGAGTGATTTTCATGCAGATATGTTACTTGCAAAACTTGTACAATGGGTTAATTGTGCAAAACTTAACTGAGTCCCTTTAATCAAGTTATTGCTAATGAAACTACTTTCAATTGCTCTGTCTTTACTGCTTTTTTACAACCCTGATCTGTTTGCTCGTCAGGTAGAAACCGAGACTGAATATAAAGAAGCAATAGTTAAGCAGCACAAAGACTTACTGATTAATTTTTCTAAATCACCTTTGGTAATTGCAGCTATAGTGGCAGCAAACGAGAAAAATGTTGGTATTGTAAATATCATGCAATTAGATGCAAATTGGCAATTGAATAGAAAATTACAAAAATCGGTGATGCATACCCCTTTAGCAGCCAAAATAATCGAATTTATTAAAAATCCTAAGCTTGATATTGCTGAAATGATGGTCCTTGATAAAAATGGTGTCTTAGTGGCTGTTTTTCCCAAACCAACAGACTATTGGCAGGGAGACGAAGATAAATTTCAACAACCTATCCGTATTAATGGTGATTATGTTGGCCCGACAAAGTGGGATTCTAGCGCAAGTACCTATCAATTTTTTTACTGTATTTTAATTAAAAACCCAGAGAAAAAGGTAATAGGTGTACTGGTTACGGGTTTAGATGTTACTAAGGAATATTTAGAGAATCTGTCAAGCCACAATGATTAAAGCTAGCGCCTAGCCGTCATGCATTCAGCTATGACGTATACACATTTAACTTGGTGTTTTTTTATTAGCTTCTCTTATTCTCTATAGCTAAGGCCTATCTATTTATTAGTTATTCGAACTATTTAATAAGCGTTTCTATTCCCTTACTCACACCATAAACATCGTTAGGATAAAATCCAAGGGTTATATGGAAGTCTTTATCCGTTAACACTAAACTTTGACGATAATTTTTCGCCTGTGAAGATTGGGCGACAACAAAATATGCTGTTTTATCGTCAGCACTAACTCGTGCTAAACCACGTAATGATACCGATAACCTGGCTCCTATCGTGACACCTTTTGCTAGTGTTTGGTATTCATAGGGATTAATTAATGTTATGTGGAAAGTTTGATGATCTCTCTTACTTTGGTACTGTCGATACAGCGTAAAGTCATCCCCTAGTATTTGCTTCATTTGGAATAAATATACATCAAGGTCGGCGGCATTAACTTTCCCGCCTATATAGGTTAAACCACTATTATCCGTTAATTTAACCACCTCTATTTGAATAGACTTTACCGTTGCTTCTATTACCACTTCACTAAGCCCAGTCAACTGTGTTTTTTCAACTCTATTTTCAGTATTTGCCATAGAATGCTCAGTTATTGTCTGGGCAGATAAATTCGTTTGCCAAAATATTGCCATAGTGAATAGAATACCTGTGAAACTAGCTATATTATTGATTTTTTGCATCTATACCAACCGATTAATGAGCGTTTAACGTTAAAGTTTATTTAATTCTGCCTAGAATATGATGCAATGATAACATTAAATTCGTTTGATACTACTAAGGCTACTATCAAAAAATTTACTGACTAAATCTAAATACAGTCCCTCAAAAGCCAACTAAAAACAGTGGTTTTGCGATTATTACTCTGAATTGATTACACTAAGATAATCACTGTATATTAGTGAGTCTTTATCTTATAAGGAGCAGGGTAAAGTGCTTCTAATTTAAAGGGCCATCACTGTATAAACTGATTAACTCATCTGCATTTTTATATTCAGTGTTGTAATCAAGTATTGATGGTTCATCAGCGTTAGTATTTGTAGCTCTAACGACCAGTCTTTCGACAAATTAGTAATAGAATACTTGGTTTTATGGGCAGAACAATGCAAGATGCGGACTATAGAATGCACTCCTATTTTTTTAAGCTATCTCTTTATAAAATACCCACATTTAAAAATACAGCATTAAAGTGCAAAAGTTAAAATGTAGCTAGACACGGGGTATTAACCACGGAATTAAGGTAAGGACACAAGAACATCATGACTCAACGCAGAATTAATTTATCGATTTTATTAATAATTTTTATCGCTGGCGTAACAACATTGCTCTTAAAATTGACTGATGGCGAATCAGTAGCAGATTCTGAGAATATTGAACTCACTTCTTCAAATACTCCAACCCTAAAACCGGCAGTCAAAGTGGAACAAATCACTAACACTCCCACATTAATGCTAAACACCGATGCCGCTTTTTTAGAGGGAGCAGACAGACAAAATGGTCAACTCGTGGTCATGCACAGACCTAAGTGGAAGTTTGATGGAAATTTAATCATTCAGATCGAAAATCTTAGCAACGCCGCAGCAAACGGAAATAGTGAGGCAAGCTATATTCTTGCTATGAATCTTAGGTATTGTTATAAAAGTCCCGCTGATGATATTGCACTTGAGAAGAAGTTAGAGCAAGCCAACGAATTTAGCGATAGCGAACTAGCTGTGGGTAGGATTACAGAAAAATACGAGTATTGTGCTGGCATTGATCAAAAACAACGTAAGCAGTTTTATAGTTACTCCGAAGCAGCCGCAAGCAATGGTTACGTAGCCGCACAGGAAGTTATTGGTAGAACCACTCCAGAGTCCTTCATGGAGTCTCAGGGTCACCAAGACCTTGAACGAGAAGAATTTATAATAATGCGCGACAACTTTACTAAGCAGAAAATCGGATTTTTGCAACAAGCAGCCGAAAACGGCAGTATCATAGCATTAGCCATGCTTTCTCGTATGAACCGAGCACAAAAAAGTGGTAACAATGGGTATGTTAAATCCTTTGCATTTAATAAATTAATTCTCGAATTGACTCAGAGCAATGAAACCTATAACAGGTATTCGCGTTCCCAACAAAAGCTGCACGCGCTGTTAACGTCGGAGGAAATTGATAATGCATACGCGATGTCTGAGCAATGGCTAGAAGTAATTAAAGCAAACGGTACATTATATTTAAATAGAAATTAGACTCTGTATGCTTTTTATTAGCAGACAGTGTAACTCCCATTTATAAAGTAGATTTCAATAACGTTTTCTGCTTAAGCTGGTGTTACCGACACAAAATCTAATGTAAACCTAAGGTAAATCTACGTTATACCTTCATAGCCGCTTACTTAGCACTATGTATCTTTTGTGTTAAAAGTGAGCCTTAGCTTTTAAACCAATGAATAGTGAGAATGGTTACCTGTCATTACTCTTCTCCTTTATCCTCTAATGCTCTCTAATAGTTAATGTCACTGATAGATTAAATCGATTAGGTTAACGTGCCTGTTTCACCGGAATTTATAATTTAGAGGAACTTATTCTAGAGAAATTATAATAAAACCATTTAAAATCAGTGATTAACTATAGACGCAGTATAAAAATTAAATAATAATTGTTTGATATATAACCCGATTTAAATGGAGTTCGAAATGTTTGATTTCTTAGTCAATTTTTTTGGCACTATAGTTACCTGTATTTTCATTGTTTACCTTATTCTTTTAGCGCTCCTTCAAGGTAAAAGCAAAGAATTATCAACGGCTAATACCTTTATTAACGTGGCTGATATGCCAGTATTGCGTCCTATCCCTCTCTCAACCGCGAATCAAAAAAACTTACTCAATAAAATACTTGTTTTTGTTTTTCAGGTAAGACGCTGGCGCGTAGAAGAAGCTTTTATTTATGAATATAAAGGGAACAAATATGCTGTTCATGCGGGTTTTGAATTTGATGGAGCCTCAATACCCAAGCCACTTTGGGGTTTGTTAAGTCCGGTTGGTTTGCTGCTGATTCCTGGCCTTATTCATGATTATGGTTATCGCTACAATGGCATATACAGCTTAGATGAGAATCATAACCCTGTTTGGGATGAAACAATCTCAACTCAATCAGCTTGGGATGAGCTATTTAAAGGTATTGGTAACGAGGTAAATAATATTCCAATATTAAATGAACTAGCCAAGCTTGGCCTATGGCTTGGCGGCTTTAAAGCTTGGAACGCATGGCGAGATAAAAAGGAAGATAGAGTGCCTTTTAAATGGACGATCGATGATGAAAAACAAGCCCAGCATGAGCCACAGAATGAGCCTCAGCAAGAGATAGCAGAGGATAATGTTGATGATAGCGATTCTGAGGGGACGATTAGCAGCGAAGTGTTTGATAGTGGCACAACTAAAACAACACAAATCGGTTATGAGAATAGTAACAAGCAAAAAGTGTTAGGCAGTAGAAACCTTGATGCCACTGACAAGCAGCAGGTAATTTACAAAATGGCGTGTGGAGAATGTAGTGAGGTATACGGCGCTAAAACATCAGAAATTCAACGACGTAAGTGCCCAGTCTGCCAAGAAGGTAAACCTAGCGTTGATTGGTAAGCAGTTACTGCTCGCAGGCTCTTCGTGGATTTATAAATAAGTAATGCCATTGTTCTACACATGGCATTACCACTTACATTAAAATTATAGTTATCAAATAAGTAGCCAGCTTCGCTAGCCACTTTCGCTAGGTAAAATTACTAGTCGTCAAATAAGCTTTCGGATGCTTTAGCTAACCACAACAAGGCGGAGCTTTTCGCTGTATCAAGTGGCATGACTCGGTCAACGGGTATCGTCCATGTTTTTATATCAAAACTAACAGGTAAACGAATTAAACTAGCGTTATCTATTGGCGGTTGTGCGATATGAGCCGGTAGGTAACACCAACCAAGATTATATTCAGCCATACATTTTAATGCTTCAAAATCATTAGACCAGAATTTCTTAGGCGATATTTCTGGTAGCATCGAAATCGATTTCTTTTCAGCGCTACGCACCAATAGCTGGGTATATTTTGCTAGTTCAGCTCGAGATACTCTGGTTAATTGTGCAAGAGAGTGCTTGGGATGAACCACAACAAAAAAGGGTAAATGACCAACCAAGCCAAGTTCAACACCCGTAGGCATCAAAGCATCAATTAATTTTAAGCCAAACTGAGCATCCTGCGCTTCTACAATGCCAGCAATGTCATCACTGTTAGCAATGTTTAGGATTATGTTAGTTGCAGGGTAGCGTAGACAAAACTCCTGCAAAATCTGGTACAGCTTAGGCAGTAAAAGTGCGGGGTCCACGACTAAGGTCAGTTCACTTTCATCTCCCGCAGCTAGTGCTATTGCGGCGGATTCAAGCTCCTGTGATTGTATTAATGTTGCTTGCGCATGCGCTAATAGTTTTACGCCTTGTTTCGTTAACGTCGGCTTACGAGTACTGCGATCAAACAAAGACAATCCTAAGTCGACTTCTAAATTGGCAATCGCTTGGCTAACCACCGATTGGGCCTTACCTAGTTTTCGCGCAGCCGCAGAAAATGAGCCAAGCTCAGCGCAAACTATAAAGGTTTTGAGTTGTTGTAGACTTAACATATCTATAAAACCGATGGTAACTAACTTTTATACATCTTAATTTCAAATATAATAATTGGCAATTGTTTTTCAGAGGAAATTTGTATGTCGACCCAAGAACGTATTTTTCACAGTATATTATTTGAAGTGATAGCGTTAAGCTTATTAATCCCGCTAGGTAGTTATTTCAGTGGCTTTGATATGGGCAGCGTAACAGGCTTAGCTGTGGTATTAAGTTTGACAGCGATGTGTTGGAACTATGTTTACAATCTGATTTTTGATAAATACTTCGGAACCAATAGAATTGAACGCTCTTTCTCCATGCGTATGGGCCATGCTACGTTATTTGAACTTGGGCTGTTGATTGTTACTTTACCGATAATAATGTGGATGCTTGATATGGACTTTATTACGGCATTGATCCTTGATATTGGTATGATCATATTCTTCATTATTTACGCCATTGTTTACAATTGGTGTTATGACATAACCAAGCATAAGTTAGCGGTATCTTAAAAGGGCATTTACCCTTTGCGAGTAACTAAGCTTTAGTTGCCTACAACATTATAGGTAGTCACAAAAGTAATCAGGGTAGTTTGCGGTCACTTCAATAAATCGTATCTAAGAGACAATTGAGGTGGCTAAGTGATTCTGGTCATTAACTTATAGTTTCTAACTCGTAATGGAGCGTTAGTGCCATAGGTTTTATGGCAGCTTGGTGCTCTAAGCGGAAGTTGACATAAAAATGTTTTCCATACATTTTCTAATATATCATTCCAGTTATGTTACTGAGACGTCTCAAAAACTAGTAGGATTTAAATAGTAACTTCCTGAGGGGGAAATCAATTGGTCTATACTTTCCAGAGGGTATGACAGGCACGTATCCATAACATACGGTTATGACTTCGGAGATAAATTATGAATGTAGAGCTTGAGCATGGTAAAAGTTATGTCTCAGTTGATGGCGATCTAATTACCGTTAAAATTATTGGTGCTTTTAACAAAGAAGGGGTGACTCAATCCATTGAGGAAATAAAGTCAGTCATTGAAAGCTTTAATCAAAAAAAGTTTAAATTGTTGTTCGACTACTCCCAAGCTGAAGGTGGAACCCCTGATGTTTTTGATAAAATTAACGAATGTATTATCTGGTTAAATAGTCAGAATATGGTAGCCAAAGCTATAGTCATAAATTCATCGATCCATTTAGCTATTTTAGAAAGTAGAACGCCAGCAAGAAACGTGCAGAAATCAAAAAACTTTGAAGATAAAGGTACTGCTATAAATTGGCTGAAAACTCTGTGATAACAGATTGTTAAACAAGTAGGGTTACGGTTTTTACTCTCCCTCGTTGCTCATTTTAGCTAACAGTTTTTCCCATGATTAGGGAATTATCGATAAAAAATCTAATCCGTATCAACATTACTTTTTAAAGAAAAAGCTTGTTAAAGGTCTCAGGGCGCAGTGCGGAAGTCAACAACGTTCAAATCCCAACGTCTACTTTTAGGTGGAAAGCGGTAGTAATAAACGGAAAGATAATTTAAGTATATTTAGATGACGTTGACCTTCATTTAACCTATTACTTCAACTACGATATCATGTGTATCCAAGGGAAGAGGCGCTTTTAGTAATAGAAGTGGGGGGAGGTATAGATCAGTTGGTAGAACGCGGATTGTGATTCCAATAACTACTACCGCAATAAAGTCTTTTTCATCGCTATTTTACGCCTTCATGAATGCCTTACCAATTCAATAATACTATATCCGGTAGCTCAATTAACGCCACCTATAAACTTCATTCATAACCAATGGACTTTCGCCTTTTTTATTAAATGAACGATAAG
This sequence comes from Colwellia sp., assembly GCA_022969215.1. GTDB lineage: Bacteria > Pseudomonadota > Gammaproteobacteria > Enterobacterales > Alteromonadaceae > Colwellia. The sequence continues at coordinate 11,922 of JALJPA010000094.1, forward strand.
AGCTAATAACACAATATGAAGCTGTTCATCTTTTTATCTCGACCATTTTAGTGTTAAAAATATAATAATACTTGTACAAAGTGTTGCTTTTTTGATCGTTTTGCTAGATTATACGCGCCGAATTAGGAAAAGGCACCATACTTTAAAGAGTATTTCGCAAAACTACCATCTAAGGGGAAACCTATGATAGAGGGGTTACCGAAGATAATTATAGTTGAGTTGAGTTAAGTTTCAACAAACCTAGTATGCGGCCTTTTAGCACTAATATTTTTAATCGGAGCATTCTTTGAAGACTATATTTACAAATTTAAGATTATCACAAAAATTAATCATCGCATCATTATTGATGGGGTTAATACCGGCTTTATCTATACTTTTATTTACCATTAACTTAGCAAGCGACTCTTTAGAAAAACAGTCGTACAACCAACTCACAGCCGTAAGAAGTAATAAAGAAGCTCAAATTGAACGATACTTTGCCGAAAGGGAGGGTGATCTCAATGTCTTACTTAATACTGTTGAGACTTTACGTTATAACTCCTTTCAAGCTCTACACTCTGCCCAAGAGCTTAAAAAGCTATTATTGAATAATTATCTTGAGCAACTAAAAGCCGATCTAACTAAACTAAGTTTATCTCCTTACAACAAAACAGCACTCGAAGAGTTCACTAATGCATTTGCAAAGAATAAGAACAAAGTAAGATCACCGTCATGGGATAAATACGAACAAAAATACGCAAAATATCTTAAACAAATCAACAAAGAAAACGGTTGGTATGATTTGTTTTTTATCAATAACACGGGGCACATTGTTTATACTGATGCCCAAGAATCTGATTTAGGTTTAAGTTTAGAGCAGTCACCTTTAAAAAATTCAACTTTTGGTCAAGCCTATGCGCTTGCTAAAAATGCTAAAGCAGGTGAAATTTTATTCGGTGATTTAGCGCCTTACGAACCATCAAATAATGTCCCTGCCGCATTTATGATCACTAAAATTAATGGCTCATCAGGTAAGTCAATTGGTTATGTTGCTTTGCAAATTCCGATGGGAAAAATTCAAGAGATAATGTCACAACGTGCAGGTATGGGTGAAACTGGAGAAAGTTATATCGTTGGACAAGATCGTTTGATGAGAACAGACTCTTTTTTAAGCCCTGAAATGTACTCTGTTGAAAACTCTTTTAAAAATAATATTACTGTTAAAACTACCGCTGTTTCAAAGGCTTTTAGTGGCCAGTCCGGTCAAGAAGTTATTATCGATTATAACGGAAACCCCGTATTGTCAAACTGGGACTTGATTAATATGGGTAATGGGATTAAGTGGGCAATGTTGACTGAAATTGATATTGCAGAAGTATTTGCTCCTCATGTAGAAGGAGAAACGCTAGATTATTACAACAAGTACATTAAAGAATATGGCTATTACGATTTATTTTTGATTAACCCTGATGGTTATGTTTATTACAGTGCATTTAAAGAGTCTGATTATCAAACCAATATGCTAACAGGCCCATATAAGAATAGTGGTTTAGGGAAACTGGTGAAAAAGGTAATTTCAAGCAAAAAATATGAAATTGCCGACTTTTCGCCTTATGCACCAAGTAATGATGCACCCGCTGCTTTTATCGCTCAGCCTTTTTATCAAGATGGAAAACTTGAGGTCATCGTAGCGTTACAACTGCCGCTTGAAGGTATTAATGACATCATGGGTTTACGAGAAGGTATGGGTGAGTCGGGCGAGTCCTATCTAGTAGGCCAAGACTTAAAAATGCGTTCAGATTCATTTTTAGATCCCAAAAATCATACTGTAATGGCATCATTTTCCGATAAATCTGGTAAAGGATTAGTTGACACCGATGCAAGTGCTAGAGCATTAAAAGGTGAGAAAAATTTAGACATCATTATTGATTACAACGGTAACCCTGTTTTATCGGCTTTTGGTGCTATTAATATTGGTGATTTTAGATGGGCTTTAATTTCAGAAATTGATGAATCTGAAGCATTTGAAGCAATTTCAAATTTAAAATATATAGCCACTATCATTTTGTTTATTGCCCTAGCATTAATAAGTGTCGTAGCTGTAATATTTAGTCGAAGTATTACCCGTTTAATTGGTGGTGAACCTAAAGATTTAGTAGCCTTAACAGAGCAAATTTCTAAAGGTAATTTAACTTTTGAATTTACTGATAGGGGCAACGAGAAAGGCATTTATTTAGCGATGAAAAATATGTCTCATAAGTTAATTGATGTGATCTCAAATATATCATCTGCATCAACCCAGCAAGCTGCTGCTACTGAAGAACTCGCTGTGTTAGCGGAGCAGTCAAAACACAACGCGAACTCTCAAAAAGAAAACTCAGAGCAAGCCTCTACAGCCATGGTTCAAATGACAGCATCGGTCACAGAAATTAGCCAGAATGCTTCAGTTACTTCACAAGAAACTACTGATGCTAGAAGCCATATTGATCATGGTAGAAGTTTAGTATCTAATTCACTGTCTAATAATAAACAATTGGTTTCTGATTTAGATCATACGGTTTTATTGATTGATAACTTAAAAAATGATGCTACTGACATTACTCGCATTTTAGATGTAATTAAGGGGATTGCCGACCAAACTAACTTGCTTGCATTAAATGCGGCAATTGAGGCAGCAAGAGCAGGTGAACATGGTAGGGGTTTTGCTGTTGTAGCCGATGAAGTCCGAACACTTGCTCAGAATACTCAAGTTTCAGCAAAAGAAATAGAGCTGATGATTGATAAATTGCAAGTGGGTGCTGTTAAATCAGCTGAGGCAATGAAAAAAGGAGCGAGTAAAGCAACGGCAATAGTTGAACAGTCGCATGAAGTAACTGAACTTTTTAATAAGGTATTTAGTAGTGTTGATCAAATATCAGACATGAGTAGGCAAATAGCCACTGCTTCAGAAGAGCAAAATGTTGTTTCAAAAGGAATAGAAGCTAATATTTATGATGTTAATACCGTATCAATTGAAAATCATGATGCTGCAATGCAAATTGCCAGCTCTAGTATCGAGTTAGCTTCTTTATCCACATCTTTAAATGATGAAATATCATTTTTCAAAATAGCTTAGTAAATTAACCAGGATGAAGAGGAAGGCTTAAGCTTTTCTCTTCACCGTTTTACCTGAAAAAATAAAGCTTGTAGGCGCTATCCTAATCATTGCTACATATGACTGTGTTGCAGTAATCCTTTTTTTTAATCTGGGCCATGGATTAACTACTCGTCGCATTTCCTGTTAAATTCGAGAAACGGTTTGTTCAAAGACGTGATCCGAGAAGAATTCATTTCACATTAGATCATTTTGGGACCGATAAAGTATTTGAAGCAAATGCTACAAGCATCTGCCTGCATGGTAGGTGCTTTTATTATTCCTATACTCAAAGACTTTTTTGGCGTTCGTCATTTAAGAGTGCATTAAACTGACCTTGTTATACAATGAAACATACAAGGTAAAATCTGAAAATGAGGTATACAACCCTCAAACTGGTCTTTGATGCCTGTTGAACTTGATAAATTGGGCGTATATTCCCGTACTCAATCGATGTAATGCGGAGAGAATTAATGAATATAACGATATTGGGAGCCGGTGCAGGTGGTTCGGTTACAGCCTTCGATTACGCCAATCATGGGCATTCTGTCAAGCTTTTCGATTTCCCAGAGTTTCCCAGTAATATCGAGGCGATAGCCAACCAAGGAGGTATCTATGCTGAAGGAGATATTTCTGGGTTTGCCCCCGTAGCTTACTCTGGACATGACATCGATAAAGCGCTGGAAGATGCCGAACTTATTTATGTCATAGGGCCTGCATTTAGCACATTACCATTTGGTGAAGCCTGTGCGGGCAAACTAAAGCCAGGGCAAACCGTTATTATTAGTCCAGGCTCCTGTGCAGGCGCTCTGGTATTCAAGCAAGCTGCTGGACTGGGGCTTGAGGATGATTCTGTAAGGATTGCGGAAACCCACACTCTACAGTATGCCGCTCGCCTGCTCGAAGCGGGCCGAGTGCATGTATTTCTTAAATTGAAAGCTGGCAATCTTCTGGCTGCCCTGCCTAGCCGACATACAGCTGACATATTGCAATTGATTGCGGATGTATATCCGGGAATGGAACCAGCACACAACGTGATCCAAACCAGTCTGCAAAATGCCAACCCCGTCATTCACCCTGCCGTATCCTTGACTAACGCCGCACGCATTGAAGGAGCTGGAGATTTCCTGTTCTACGAAGAAGGTGTGACCGATTCTGTGGGACGGCTCATTGAGGCTGTCGATCGGGAACGGATTGCCATCGGCGAGCGTCTGGGTATTACCATCCTCTCTGATCCGGAAATAGGCATACATCAGGGATATATGCGGGAAAATAACTATGGCTCAGCTTATCGAAAAGCGCCAGGTTTTCAGGGTATTCCTGCCCAACCACAACTTGATCATCGCTATATTAATGAGGATGTAGGTTACGGTCTTGTGTTTATGTCTGGGCTGGCGAAGCAGATCGGCGTAGAGACTCCGAGCATTGATGCCATCATCCAGATCACAGCGGTACTCATGGACCGTGACTATGCAGCAGAGGCGCTACGCACACCAGAATCACTGGGTATTTCAGGCCTGTCCGTGGAAGAACTCTTCAGCCTTTAATTCAACTATTATGATATTGGCTTATCTTCATGGGGTAAAAGCCAGATTAAAGAGATAGTTAAGCAAGGCTAGTTATAAAACCTCAAATTTTTGGCTAATATTACTTAGCTACAACAGATGAGCAAGCTACTATTCCGACATCTTTCAATAGTATACGCTATAGTACGGACACAAAATTCACACTGACCAT
>JALJPA010000095.1 GCA_022969215.1 Colwellia sp.
TTTTGAATGCTTGTTCAAAATTAGGTATAATCATGGCATCTACTAAAATGATGACGATAAATTAATGCGTAATGCTGAGTTTGATAGAGAAGAAGTATTAAGAGCTGCTATGAAAGCTTTTATGCATAAGGGTTATGCTAATACCAGTATGCAAGAGCTTAAAAAAGCCACGGGTTTACACCCTGGCTCTATTTACTGTGCTTTTGAAAACAAGCGAGGTTTATTACTTGCTGCCCTTGAGCAATATCGTTTAGACAGAGCTACCGAATTTGAGCAGTTCTTTGCTAACTCGCATTTAACCCTTGATAATTTAAAGTCATATTTAACTAATGTGGTCGTTGAATGTATTAGTTGCGATAGTGCTCAGGCTTGTTTATTAACCAAGGCATTGAATGAAATCGCTGAACAAGACAGTGAAATTCAACAAGTGATTAGCGATAATCTATCTGTTTTACAGCAAGCTCTAGCAGAAAAATTTGAGCAAGCTAAAGCAGAAAAAAGTATTAGCGCTGACAAAGATTGTGATCATCTAGCACGGTACTTTTTAATGGGTATATATGGCTTAAGAACTTTTGCCCATACTCACCCCGAGGCAAAAGTATTAGAGCAACTTGCTGAGCAGCTTTATCATGATGTTTCTCAGTAGTTTTACTTATACAAAATTTTAATCACTCTAGCTTCCCAACAGGTTTTTTAATTAATGAATAATATAGTTTTCATCAGTGGCTCTGAATCAGCAACTAAGTCTCAATGGCTAGCAGAGATCCAAAAGCAACTTATCAATGAAACAATACGTTTACCTGAAGAAATTAGTGACTCTCAAGCTAAGCATATAGATATTGCCATTGTTGCCAATCCAGATCCAAGCGACTTGGCCAGATTCCCTAATTTAGTCTGGATACAAAGCTTATGGGCTGGTGTCGAACGCTTAGTTGCTGACGTTATTGATAAGCCGGTAAAGCTAGTTAAATTAAACGATCCACAACTGGCAAAAACTATGGCTGAATCTGTACTTGCCTGGACCTTATATTTGCAACGAAACATGCCTGAATATGCGCAACAGCAAGTCAACAAACAGTGGCGACAGTTGCCGTGTATAACCTCCGCAGAACTTAGGGTAAGTGTCTTAGGAGCTGGTGCACTCGGCATCACGGCTTTAAATACCCTAAAAAAACTAGATTACCAAGTGAGTTGTTGGAGCAGAACAGCAAAGCAGTTTGATGGTATTAAAAATTACATAGGCTCTGCTGGTTTACATACAATGCTAAGCAAAACAGATATTTTAATAAACCTGTTACCACTCACTCCAGAGACTTATCATCTGCTTGGCAAGGAATTGTTAAGTAATCTTCCTAAGGGTGCCAAGCTAATAAACTTCTCACGAGGAGCTGTTATCGATACCAAAGCATTATTGAACTTATTAGAAAATGGCCACATAGCTCATGCCGTACTCGATGTCTTTGAGCATGAGCCTTTAGCGCCGACCGATGCCATTTGGACTAACCCTAATATCACAGTGTTACCGCATATATCCGCACCAACCAATATGCTCTCGGCAGCAAAGGTCATTGCTAAGAATATATTAATGTATCGTGAAAATAACGTCATCCCCAATTATGTCGATGTTAAACAAGGGTATTAAAATCACACTATCTAAAGCTAAATTATAAAATTAATCAGGGCATCCATTACCAAACAGCTTCAATAAATACATTATCACCTAAATTGAGCAATGGTGGTGTACATCATGTATTATCGTAATTTAAACACAAAAAAGCCCCGACCATTTCTGATCAGGGCTTTCTATGTATGGTACCGCAAGACGGACTTGAACCGTCACTTCTTTCGAAATCGGATTTTGAATCCGACGTGTCTACCAATTCCACCACTGCGGCATAAACTTTTAGTTAGCTGATAAATCAACTCCCTGGAAATTTATTCAGTAAGGCTTTAAAGCTTTTACTAACTTTAGCTATGCGCTAAAGAGGTGGCATTATACGAAACTAAATTAACTAAGCAACAAGTTTTTCATCGCGGTTATGTTAACTGGTGTTTATTTATGCTATTCCAGCAGCAAGACACCATTTCAGCTCATTATGGTTCCTGCAATAGTTATTTAAGAAAGTAATTAATCAAGCACCCTAAGGTTAAAGTCCTTTATTAAGACTTCTTTACCATTTATCTGTATCGCTACTTGGTGTTTGCCCGAATAATACTTACGTGTAGTAATAGCTTTCATCTTATGTTGCTTTGTTAGCTCAATACTTGCTTTGCTTTTTAACGTCAGCTCTTTCAACTTAAAGACTTTTGCTGATAACTGTCCATTCGCTTTCATATGATAAATGACAAAGTCGATAGCAAGTTTTTGATTACTCATTGATGTAGATGTTAACTGCACAGTAAAAATTAACGTATCACCGAGTGTTAATTGAGTATTTACCAAGGATAAATCTTCGGCTAAGAGTTTTGGGCTTTTAGTAAAACCCAACAGTGGAAATACCTGAGGGTTCCCTGATTTAATTAAACTACGACAAGCGTGTTTAATAACCCATTGAGTATTACTTGAAGCGCCTTTTTGCCAGCGCTTACATATTTCAATAACAATGTCGGGATTGTCTTTCGCTATATCATTTAAGTGATTTGCCACTGAGCGGCGTACATATTCACTTTCATCATCTTTAAGTTGCTCTAATAAAGCTAAATTTGGTTTTGGGTCTTGGCAAAATGCCTGCAACCTAATTCCCCAAGGCAAACGTGGCCTTGTGCCTTCAGAAGTTAGCCGTCTTACATGGTAGTCTTCATCCGTTACCCATTGGCTTAAATATTTAGCCGATAATTCGGGGTACTTTTCAATAAAAGGTCGAATAGCAAACTCAGCTGAAAACAAACTGGTTAGATACCGTAAACAATCAAACGCTAAATCTGGATTATCCAGGCCATATTTAGCAACAAAATCAGTGACTGGCCACGCAGCAAACGATCGTAGTGGATCATCAGGATCGCCATAATCCCAATGAGCTTTTAATTGAGTAAAAATATGATGACACGCTGAAAAATCTGCCGGTAAATGCTGAGCTAAGACCTCAATAAAGTGGTTTACTCTTTGTTTAAGTTCCAGTGATGTAAGGCCAACTTCAATTTGTTGCAAAAACGGCTTGGTGGCAAAGTCAGGGTAAACTTGACTAATTGCGGCCGAAATTCGCTCTGCCGCTGCGATATTCAAACCATCTTTCATTAACATGTTACTTCCTTGTTTGCTCTAAAATAGCAGGACTACTGTCGTTAAGTGTTATCAATAAAAGCTATAACTAATATTTAGGTTTTATAGCTGATGAGCTTTTAAAAAAATATCTACCGCTTGAGCAACTTGCTGCTTAATCTCCTCGTCGCTCGTTTTTTTATTGGGTAATAACAAACTTCGGGTATGTAAGGGCCCTTGCGCTGTTTCAATCAACATTTGTGCACTAAAATGACTGTTTTCTATTTTTAATTCTTTCTGCTCTACTAACCAATCTAAATAATCAACTAAAGGCACAATGCCAGCCATAGGTCCTTTTTGATAAATCATTTCACCCAATTCAGGAAATTTCACCACCTGTTGCACCACCAAACGAAATAATGACATTAACTCAGCTGATAACATGCCTTGTACAAACCTAAAACATACTTGATTAAGCGCTGCTTTTGCTGGGATATCACGATTTATCGAGGTTAGGGTTTCAGATTGTGCTTTGACTTGCCTTTGGATGACCGCCATTAACAAACCTTGTTTATTGCCAAACTCATTATAAATAGAGCGCCTTGAACCACCCGCTTCATTAATGATCATTGCTAAAGAAGTTTCATCAAAACCTTGATGGTAAAAAAGATTTTGTGCTGCATCTAATATCAACAGGCCTCTTGCGCTGAGTTTGGTTATTTCTGAAGTGCTATCTTTAGCCATTTTACTTTACCGAACTGTAACTATATTGTTGACTTTGGTACTACATGGTACCAAACTATCCGGTACTAGGCAGTACCAATTGTACAGCTTAGTAAAAATGAACTTTACTCATAGGGATATCCCTGCACTTTTGCCAAGCCAAAAGTAACTAAAGGAACAAGCATGCGCGCGCTCTCATTTATACTAATGACTCTATTACTCGTTGGTTGTAATAAACCAGTAAAAGAAATAATCGAACCAATTCGTCCGATAAAATGGACACAAGTTAGTCTTTCTTCACTTGAACAAATACGGGTATTATCGGGTATTGTTGCTCCCGTAGAAGCGACTAAACTCAGCTTTGAAGTTAGTGGTAAAATTGAACAGATTAACGTTAACTTGGGCGCGCATGTCAGCAAAGATCAACCATTAGCCCTACTATATAAACGCAGTTTTAATCTAGAACTGCAATCCGCTAAGGCAAAGTATCAACAGTCGAAGGCGAGTTTTGCTGATGCTAAAAACACTTATGCTCGTTATCAAGCCTTGCTAAAACAAGGTGTTGTTTCACAATCAGGTTTTGATAATGCCAAAGCAAGTTATGATTCTAACAATAGTGCTGTTGCAGTTGCACAGGCGCAATTAGATATTGCCAATAAAAACCTGCAAGACAGTATTTTACGTGCTCCCTATGATGGCATTATTACTCGGCGATTATTTGAGCCGTCTCAGCAGATTACTTCCGGACAGTCTGTCTTTGAAATCGAAGGTAAACATGGCTTAGAGATTCAGATTATGGTGCCAGAAACCTTAATTCAAGAATTAACCCAAAACGCTATTTTACCGATAATGTTCCCCGTATTACCAAAGATAAAAATGAATGGTCGTATCACTGAGATTGGTACTAGAGCAGAGTCTGCCAATGCCTTTCCGGTAACTGTAGTTTTGCAAGGTGATAACCCATTATTACGCGCAGGCATGACAGCGGAAGTTGAGTTTATGTTTGAGGGCGTAGGTAGAACAGGACATAAAGGCCCTTCTATCAAGGTACCTCTTACCGCGATTAGCGCCGGACTAGAACAGAAAGCTTATGTATTTGTGTATAACAGCGATACAAAAGTAGTTCAGCGCAGAGAAATAAAAACAGAAAACATCTTAAACAACCAAGTATATATATCTTCAGGATTACAGCCGGGTGAAATAATCGCCACAGCTGGGGTTGCCTTCCTTAGAGATGGCCAACAAGTTAGTTTGCTAGATGCTAAAACCAAGCGATTTAACTAAGCCGAGCCTAAGGAAGAATAATGAATTTAACCAAAATCGCCTTTAAGTATCGTAAAAGTGTTTTTTTACTGCTGGGTGTCATGTTGATCAATGGTGTTTTTGCCTACTTCACCTTGCCTGCGCAAGAAGACCCGACTATCACCATACGTGAAGCTATTATCAGCACATCTTTTCCTGGTATGTCGCCAGACAGAGTTGAGCAACTTATCACCAAAAAGTTGGAAGAGGAAATACGAAAAATCCCCGAGGTTGAGGAAATAAAATCAACTTCCACTATCGGTTTATCCATCGTCCATGTAAAAGTTTATGATCGTTATTTCAACCTTGACGATATATGGCAAAACGTACGTAATAAAACCACGGCAGCACATCAAAAAATGCCATCGGGTACACGTACTCCTTATGTAAATGACGAATTTGGTGATGTTTCAGTGATCACCCTAGCCTTAACCGCCGACGGTTTTGGTATGGGTGAAATGTATGATATTGCCCAACATATACGTGACAGTTTATATGGTGTGGAAGGTACTAAAAAAATTGAAATACTCGGCCGTCAAGAAGAACGAATTTTTCTAGAAGTATCTAATGCCAAATTAGCACAACTGGGCATATCGCCAGAGGCGTTAATATCGGAGCTGCAAAATCAAAACATTATTAGCTCTGGTGGCCAAATAGACACCGGAGCCATCAGCTTTATTGTTGAGCCTTCGGGTAATTTTAATAGCACCTTAGATATTGCTAATACCTATATCAACATTCCCAATAGCGAAAACTTTATCGCCTTAAAAGATGTGGTAACCCTACGTAGAGACTATCTTGACCCGCCTGACAAACTTGCTTACTTTAATGGCCAACCGGCAATATTTTTTGCCATATCTATGTTGCCCGAATATAACTTATTGGAATTTGCCCCACGGGTGATGGAAAAATCAGATGAGGTAGCCAGCACTTTACCGGTTGGTTATACAATAAATGTTGCCACCTACCAAGCGGCACAAGTAGAGAAAACCATTAGAGGTGTCTCGGTAAATGTATTACAAACACTGGCGATTGTACTGGTGGTGGTGATTTTATTTTTAGGTCTGCGAGTTGGTCTTATTGTTGGCGCTATTGTGCCTTTTGTTATGCTTACCACACTCACCATAATGCATTTTGCCGATATGAAATTAGAGCGGATGAGTTTAGCGACCTTGATTATTTCATTAGGGTTACTCGTAGATAACGGTATTGTTATCGCAGAAGATTTTAAGCGCCGTATCGAAAAAGGCATTGCCCGCTATGATGCTATGTTACAAGGCAGTCAAGAATTAGCCATTCCCCTACTTAGCTCATCTATTACCACTATTTTATTTTTCTTACCGCTGATGCTGGCTGAACATGTTGCTGGTGAATATACCCGCTCTATTTCTTTGGTGATATTAATTACCTTATTAACTAGTTGGATATTGGCCTTATGTGTCACGCCATTATTGTGTTACTTCTTCATTACGCCCACAAAAAAAGCAGGTTCAACAGCCTTAGTGACAAATAATGAAGATGTTAGTGTCGGTAGGTTTTATGCCTACTATGAGATGTTTTTACATTGGTTATTAACACATAAAGCGCTATTTATCGGCGCTATGCTGATGCTATTTGTTGCCTCGATAGTTGCAATGGGTTCGGTCGCTAAACAGTTTTTTCCAGACTCTGATCGCACACAAATCATTATCAATATTGACTTGCCTAATGGCACCTCATCAAAAGAAACTAATCGTCAGATGAAAGAGATATTCTCATGGCTAGATAACAAAACTCGCTTTGAATTTATCGACAGCTACTCTGGTTATGTCGGTTTTAGTGGCCCACGTTTTGTTATGTCATTAGCGCCGGAAGATCCTGCGCAAAATAAAGGTTTTATTGTTCTTAATGTAAAGGATGAAACCGATATTTCCGCTAAGGTACTGATGTTAGACCGTGACATAGAACATGACTTCCCTAATGTATCAGCTCGGGTAAGTAAGATGTTTTTAGGGCCATCCGACTCCAATACCATTAAAATTCAAGTAAAGGGCCCAGACAAAAATATTATCTATAAGAAGGCACAGCAGATCATGGATGTACTGCATGATACGCCAAACACCTTAGATATTAGAACCGACTGGGAAAACCTGATAATTAAAATTGATGTGCAAATTGATCAACACAGAGCAAAACGTTCAGGATTAACTTCATCTGAAATAGCGCAAGCACTGGAGACCTACTTTTCAGGTACACAAATCACTGAATACCGTGAAGGTGATGAAATAATTCCCGTCATCCTTAGAGCAGAACAAGCTGAACGAGAAAACTTAGACCGGTTAAGAACCTTAACTATTTACTCTAAAAAAACCGGAAAAAGTGTACCGTTATTTCAAGTAGCGACACTGGCGCCTAATAATCAGTTTGCCATTATTCAACATGAAGATTTATTTAGAACAGTAAGTATTCAGGCGCGAAATACAGGCATGGCTGCAGAAGACTTAAAATCGATAATAGATGAAAGAATTCAAGCGCTAAAACTCGACTTACCTGTTAACCATATTATTGAATATGATGGCGTGATTAAAGAGTCTCGTGAAGCACAAAAGGCTTTAGGGGCAAGTATGCCAATAGTGCTAGGACTTATTTTGATGTTGCTAGTGGCACAATTTAATTCCTTTAGACAAGCGGCAGTGATCACCCTAACTATTCCATTAGCCTTTATCGGCGCTGTAATGGGACTGTTTTTGATGCAAGCACCGTTTGGCTTTATGGTAACGCTAGGGCTATATAGTTTAGCGGGTATCATCATTAATAATGCTATCGTCTTAATTGATAGAATTAAGATTGAAACTGCTTCTGGTAAGTCTGACTATCAAGCTGTGGTTGATGCCTGTTTAACTAGACTAAGACCCATAGCAATGACCACCATTACTACTGTGATGGGCTTATTACCACTAATCATCGGTAAAGACCCACTATTTTACGGTATGGCCAATGTTATTGCCTTTGGTTTAGGCATAGGCACTATTTTAACCCTAGCGGTAGTGCCAGCACTGTATTGTAGCTTTTATAAAATTACCGATACTCGCCCTAGTACCGCCCAGATAAGCCTTAGTTAACTAAGTGGAGGCTCTTCGAGCTTTAATTATCTAACAAACAAAAAAGCCAATTTTCTTTGATGAGGAGTCTCCTTCAAGAAAATTGGCTTTTTTTAGCGTTGAGAACTAGTGCTATTAACGCTTATACCAGTTTCATTAAGTTTGTGATCTTGTTGTGCATCGGGAAAATAAATCAGGGCAAGGCGCTCGATTGAGCAATAGCTGGCTATTGGGATTGAGAGCAACGCTGACATGGCTTATTTTAACCAGCACAAGTGAGCAATAATTTAATGAAATTGGTATTATTTAAGCTGTTTTTTCACTATTTTCATATGTCTTGCAAATAATACGTTTCTATTGACATAAACTAGCGCCATTGCCATCACAAGCAACCAGATACTGATTGGTGTAAACAATTGCTCATTATTTACTTTGATAAGTTCTGCCTTAACTTGAACATATTCAGCGGTAGTAACCTCTGTGCTGTTATTAAGCACTTGAGCTGGGTAAACTGACTCTCCTACATGAAGAGTTTGATGTGCGTCTGCTGCGGTTAAATCCTTTTTGACAAATTCATTAAATTTATTTACCGAACCTAAGTCGATTTGTTCCGCTGATGTTGGCATTGCCATAAGTGCTACAACAATTAATGCACTTACTGATAAAAATCTATTGCTCATACCAGCCCTTTCTTTGATAGCTACTTTCTACTTGTTTAATATATGTTGCCAAACAGCTACATATGAAGACTTTTTCAGATTATATACTAAGCAAGTAGCAGAGGATATCGCAACTATTACAGTTACTTATAACTTAAAAGTATAAACATGTTAATTATTAACATTATTCTTACATTCGTTCAGGGATAGTTAAGGTTATTACTAGTGAGCTGTCCAAGGGAGTCATTATGTTATCTTCCATGCTGAGCTTTACAGCACGTGTGCAGGAAAATTAATTATCTTTTGCTTGAGATTATCCCTAATGCACAAGGCAATGACACAACAGCAAAAATACCCTGTCGAATACTGCACTATTTCCCCCCCTTCACTCACAGGGATACTCAACTAAGGTAAACTTTGTTAAACTGCAAAAATTATTTTCCGCTGTTTTTATTTGCTATCACTTAATATAAAGAAGACTCAATGACTGATACAACCCCTGACACTACCGCTAACAGTTTTCCTCGCGCTGGCTTTAGACGACGCTTTGGCTCATGGATTTATGATTTCCTACTTTCTTTTGCTGTTTATATGGTAGCGGGAGCGGTGTCATTTTTATTAATATATCTAGGCCATTATTTTGGTCTGTATGGCATGCAAGGTGAACAACACTTTTCAGATACTATTGCCAATACAGCTTGGTTAAAGTGGCCAAATGAATTATGGAAAATGGCTTGGGTGGTTTTTTTCTTTGTCTATTTCTGGACTAAAAATGGCCAAACACTGGGCATGAGAGCATGGCGTTTACGCGTACAAAACCTTGATGGATCGTTATTAAGTAAAACCACAGCCATTAAACGTTTAGTGCCAACCTTATTAGGGCTAGGGAATATTTTGGTTATTTTTGATAGAAAAAACAAATTGAGTTTACAAGATAGACTAACGAAAACTGAAGTAGTGCTGTTATCGCTTGAAGCTAATAGAGGTCGTTTATAAAGCGTAAAAGTTAGTTATCCCTTAATGTGTGTTTTCGCTATTAACCATAATTTTATTAAGTGGTTAATAGCGATAATTTGAACGTTAAGCTGTTATGCAGTTTTCTTACTAATAAAATACCAAGCAGCACCAACAAAACACAAACTCGGCATGGTTGCCCCTAGTATTGGCGGTAGTTGATATACCAAACTCATTGAGCCCAAGACTTCATTACTAATGAAGAATAGAATGCCAGTAAAGACGCCCATCATAATGCGTGCGCCCATAGAAACTGAGCGCAGTGGCCCAAAAATAAACGACAGTGCCACTAAAAGCATTACCGCAACCGTCAAGGGCTGCATTAATTTTCGCCAAAAAGCGAGCTCATAACGACTGGTATCTTGCTCATTCGCTTCTAAATAATCCAGATAATCAATCAAACCACGTAAAGACAGTGACTCAGGTGTAACCGTTACTACCCCTAATTTTTTGGGTGTTAACGATGAGTTCCAAATTTTTTGACTGTGATTCTTAGTAATAATTTCGTTTTCAATTAATAAGAACTCCTCAACATCCGAGAGCAGCCAAGTATCGTCTTGATAAATAGCACTTTTAGCAGCAAGCCAACTATCAATTCTTAACTGGTCATTAAAACCATATATTTGAATGTTTTTTAACTGCCCTCGATCTTGTACTTCGCCTATATTGACGAAGTAATCACCGTCTTTTGCCCAAACACCGTTTTTTGCGGAGATTAAGCTACCGCCAGAAATAGCTTGTGCGCGGATTTCACGAGCTTTCGCTTCACCACTGGGCGCTAACCACTCGCCAATTGCCATGCTGACAAAGATCAATAGTATGGCAGTTTTCATCACCGATTTAATAATATCTAATTTTGATAACCCTGCTGCTTGCATCACCACTAACTCACTATTACTAGCGAGCATACCGATGCCAATTAAGCCGCCAATCAATGCCGACATAGGAAAGAATATTTCTACATCACGTGGCACAGCATACAGAACATATAGTCCCGCATGTGCTAAGTCATAGTTGCCTCGTCCTATAGCACGCATCTGTTCAACAAATTTGATGATACCACTGACACTAACAAAGACTGCCAGAGTGATGAACGTAGTAGAAGCAATAACGCGACCAATATAAAGATCAAGTATGCGCATTAATTACCCTTAACTTGTTCGTAAAATTTGATAATAGAACTGACGCTAACAAAGGCGCCTTGGGTGATAAAAGTATTAGCAGCACTATGATGAGTAAAACGACCAATATATAAATCAAGTATGCGCATTAATTGTCCTTGCCTTGATTGTTTTTCTTATGCTTCTTACGTCTAAAACTCGGTAATTTTGCTTTAATAAATCGGCCAGTACTGCGTTCCTTCATTAACAGCATTATACCGATAAATAAGGCACTAAAATGTATAGGCCATAAGCCAATAACGCTAGGGATGGCATTTTTTTCTATGGCTGAGCGCATTGATGTTAACAATAATAAATAGCCTAAAAATAACATCAAGGCTGGTAACATTTTGCCAAATTTCCCCTGCCTAGGGTTGACCACACTTAAGGGCACGGCAATAAAGGTGAGGATAATACAAATCAACGGGAAAGCAATTCGCCATTGAATAGTGCCGCGATAAGCCGATTCTAACTCTGGGGAGGTATTGTTATATAACTCCAGCGTTGTTATCGCGCTTAATTTACGGTGTTTGTGTTCAACTTCTTGATCTTTGATCTGAATATAGTATTTATCGAAGGCCACAGACTGGAATTCACCACTATCAATATCTCTGTGGTAACGAATACCGTCACCTAACACTAGCTGTTGCGAGCCCAATTCATCTTCAAAAACTCGTCCTGTTTTTGCGTACACTAAACTTGAATTGATGATACTTGCGCCACTATGCTCACCTTTGGGTAATTGCGCGACAAATACTTTATTAAAACTATTGGTTTCTCGGTCTTTATCATGAATAAAAACCACAGCATCTTGGTTGCCCGTTTGCTGAAAACGACCTGAAACTAAGGCACTTAAGCCCGAGTCGGCAGCAAGCTCTTCTTTTACTTGATATTGATATTCAGAGGCGAGCGGTGCGAGGTATAAAGTAAAAATCCCGGTAAAAATGGCGGTAATAACGGCCAACACTAAAGTAACTCGAACCACGTACCACTCACTGATACCACAAGCGTGCAGTACTGTCATTTCACTGTCCGCATAAATCCGACCATAAGCCAGCAATACCCCTAAAAATAAGCTAAGTGGTAGGATAAATCCGGCAAGGTCTGGTATTTTCAAGGCAATAAAAGTCATCACCAGTTGCCCAGGGATACTTCCTTCGGAAGCGTCGCCGAGCACACGGACAAATTTTTGACTGATAAAAATAGTCATCAACACAAAAAATACTGCTATTTGTGTTTTGGCGACTTCTTTTAATAAATAACGAAAAATGATCACAAAAAGATCCTGTAAAAACTTAGTTTTTATCTGACATATTGGCAAATATTGAGTAAACTTGCCGTTTTCATAAGTAAACTATATAGTCAGTAACTAACGAATATTGATGAGTGCGGCTATAATTATAGCCCTTAGCAATATCACTTGAATAGACAAGAGTGCTATTTTTTACTTATTTTAGCAAATTAATTACCTTATAAAAATTGTAAAAGGAAAAGTCATGGAGTTTAGTGTAAAAAGCGGCAGTCCAGAAAAACAACGTAGCGCATGTATTGTAGTGGGTGTTTTTGAGCCACGCAGACTTAGCGGTACCGCCGAACAGCTTGATGAAATCAGTGAAGGCTACATTAGCAACCTTTTACGCAAGGGTGACTTAGAAGGTAAATCAGGACAGATGTTATTATTACATCATGTACCTAATATTTTAAGCGAACGTGTTTTACTCGTTGGCTGTGGTAAAGAGCGCGAGCTTGATGAACGTCAATATCGTCAAATCATTACCAAAACAATCAATACCCTTAATGAAACGGGCTCTATGGAAGCGGTATGCTTCTTATCAGAGTTACATGTTAAAGGGCGTGATATTTACTGGAAAGTACGCCAAGCAGTAGAAGCAGCACAAGATGCCTTATATAGCTTTGACAGTTTAAAAACTCGCATTGCCGAGCCACGTCGCCCATTACGTAAAGTTGTTTTTAATGTGCCAACTCGCCGTGAACTGCCTATTGGTGAACGTGCCGTTGCTCATGCTTTAGCCATTGCTGAAGGTATTACTACCTGTAAAAATGTTGCTAATATGCCGCCAAATATTTGTAATCCTGCTTATCTTGCTGAACAAGCTAAGATTCTTGACAGTGATTATGAAAAGGTCACCACAACGATTGTTGGCGAAAAAGAAATGGAAGAGCTTGGTATGGGTTCATATCTTGCCGTAGGTCGAGGTTCGGTTAATGAATCATTAATGAGCATCATAAAATATGATGGCGCTGGAGATGATTCCAAGCCATTGGTATTAGTTGGTAAAGGTCTAACATTTGATAGTGGCGGTATCTCATTGAAACCTGGCTTAGGCATGGATGAAATGAAATATGATATGGGTGGCGCTGCCGGTGTTTTAGGTGCTATGCATGCACTAGCTGAGCTTAACTTATCTATCAATGTAATTGGTGTTTTAGCGGGCTGTGAAAACATGCCAAGCAGCAACGCCTATCGCCCAGGTGATATCTTAACAACGATGTCAGGTCAAACCGTTGAAGTATTAAATACTGATGCCGAAGGCCGTTTAGTGTTATGTGATGCACTTACCTATGTTGAACGCTTTAATCCAGATGCAGTAATTGATGTGGCAACCTTAACCGGTGCTTGTGTAGTTGCCTTAGGCGCACACGCTACTGGCTTACTCAGTAGCCATAATCCGCTTGCTCACGAGTTATTAAATGCTTCCGAGCAGAGTGGTGATAGAGCATGGCGCTTACCTTTATGGGATGATTATCAAGATCAACTTGAAAGCCCATTTGCTGATTTTACCAATTTAGGTGGCAAAGAAGCAGGAACTATTACCGCAGCTTGTTTCTTATCTAAATTCACGAAGAAGTATAACTGGGCACATCTAGATATTGCTGGTACAGCATGGCGCAGTGGCAAAAACAAAGGTGCGACTGGCCGTCCGGTAAGCATGTTAACGCAGTTCTTACTTAACCGTGCTGGTCAAGAGCAAGGCGAATAAGCTGTTATTGCAAACAGAAAAATATACTGAGTTAGTTTACTGAAAGAGTAAATTTATACAGTGAGTTTATAGCATAAAGAAAACCCTAGTAGTTCCGCTATTAGGGTTTAGATATTCTCATATGCGAATGAAATTAGATCACTTAACTTTAATCCTATTAACGACCCAATTAACTTAGGCTCAAATAATTTAGGCGAATGAAATGCAAACCCAAGTAATGTTTTATCTACTTAAAGATGAGGTAACAGACGAGACAGAAAACGATACTCGTTCTGCGCTCTATCATGCTTGTTTGCAAGCCAGCTATTTTTATCGTCAGAAACAGCGAGTCTATATTTACACACAAGACCAGCAACATGCTGAACAAGTTGATGAAATGCTTTGGGCATTTGATAGCGACAGTTTTGTACCACATAATTTAGTGGGTGAAGGTCCAAAACAAGGCGCGGCTGTTGAAATAGGTTTTCAAGCACCACAAGGGCGTCGTCAAGTACTTATTAACTTGACCAGTACTGTGCCTAACTTTGCTAATCAATTTCAATTTATCGTTGATTTTGTACCGAGTGATGAAATACTTAAGCAACAAGCAAGGGAACGCTTTAAAACTTGTCGAAAATGGGGCTTCCTAGTGAATAATCAAGCGGTAGTTGTGCCAGAAAAGACAGTTAAATCATCCTAAGCAAAGAACAATAAATATCAGATAAACATACATATTACGAAAAGCCGTATTTTATATTTCGCTGCACTTTTACTTATTAAATAGTGCAACGACAAAACAACGTACAACTATTAACCCTATTACCGGAAACTATGATGGAAAAAACCTTTAACCCTACCGACATTGAACAGTCCCTTTATACTAGCTGGGAAGAGCAAGGTTACTTTAGCCCAACAGGTGAAGGTGACAGTTACAGCATTGCGATTCCGCCACCGAATGTTACTGGTAGCTTACATATGGGTCATGCCTTTCAGCAAACCATCATGGATACGCTTATTCGTTACCAACGCATGCAAGGTAAAAACACCTTATGGCAAACAGGTTGCGACCATGCCGGTATAGCGACACAAATGGTAGTTGAACGTAAGATTGCTGCTGAAGAAGATAAAACTCGCCATGATTATGGCCGTGAAGGTTTTATCGATAAAATCTGGGAATGGAAAGAAGAATCTGGCGGTACTATCGGCAAACAAATGCGCCGTTTAGGCAACTCTATCGACTGGACTCGTGAACGCTTTACTATGGATGACGGTATGTCTGAAGCAGTACAAGAAGTATTTGTGCGTTTATTTGAAGACGACCTAATCTACCGTGGTAAACGCCTAGTAAACTGGGATCCTAAATTCCATACCGCTATTTCAGATTTAGAAGTTGAAAACAAAGATAAAAAAGGCCACATGTGGCACTTGCGTTACCCGCTTGCTAATGGTGCAAAAACAGCCGATGGTCTTGACTATTTAGTGGTAGCGACCACTCGACCTGAAACTATGCTTGGCGACACGGGTGTTGCAGTAAACCCAGAAGATCCTCGTTATAAAGACTTAATTGGTAAACAGATTTTATTACCGTTAGTAAATCGTTTAATCCCAATAGTTGGTGATGACCATGCCGATATGGACAAAGGCACGGGTTGTGTAAAAATCACCCCTGGACATGACTTTAATGATAATGAAGTTGGTAAACGTCACGCCTTGCCACAAATAAACATCTTAGATAAAGATGCCGCTATTTTAGCTAACGCTGAAGTTTATGATACCAAAGGCGAAAAATCTGATGTTTACAGCACTGAATTACCAAGCGAATTCGCCGGTATGGATCGTTTTGTTGCCCGTAAAGCTATCGTTGCTAAGTTTGACGAGTTAGGTTTATTGGTTGAAGTTAAAGACCATGATTTAGTTGCACCTTACGGTGATAGATCCGGCGTTATCATTGAGCCACTTCTTACTGACCAATGGTATGTACGTGTTGAAAAATTAGCAGGCCCTGCAGTTGAAGCCGTTAAAGACGGTCAAATTGAATTTGTACCTAAGCAATATGAAAACATGTATTTTTCTTGGATGAACAACATTCAAGATTGGTGTATTTCACGCCAGCTTTGGTGGGGACATAGAATCCCAGCTTGGTATGACGAAAGCGGTAAAGTATATGTTGGTCGCACCGAAGCAGAAGTACGCGCAAACAATGACATTGCTGCTGATATGAAATTAAGACAAGACGAGGATGTGCTTGATACTTGGTTCTCATCAGCTTTATGGACTTTCTCAACCCTAGGTTGGCCAAAAGAAACTGAAGATTTAAAAACCTTCCATCCTACCGATGTCTTGGTAACAGGTTTTGATATTATTTTCTTCTGGGTTGCCCGCATGATCATGATGACTATGC
>JALJPA010000096.1 GCA_022969215.1 Colwellia sp.
AACTCAATACAGTGCTAAAGAAGTTGCCCAACATTTTGCCCTAGTCATGCAAAAAAATGACACCATTTTTGCCTTATCCGTGCAGGATGTAATGAAAATGGGTTTGTTACCGCACAAAACGCTTTTTTCACTAGACAGCGATCACGACAAAGCACAAATCAACTTAGCGCTGAAAAAAGTAGGGTTAGAGCAGGCACTACATCATAGCTTTAATCAACTATCGGGTGGCGAACAACAAAGGGTATTAATTGCCCGAGCACTTGTGCAAGCGAGTCAAGTTTTGATCCTTGATGAGCCAACCAACCATTTAGATGTTTTTTATCAACATCAGGTATTACAACTGGTCAATAAACTTAATATCACTGTTATCATGACAGTACATGATCTCAATTTAGCCAGTTTATACTGCCAACGCTTACTGCTATTAAATCAAGGTCAATTAATTTGTGATGGCAGTCCTAAAGAAGTACTGGCACCTAAACAATTAAGCCAAGTATTCGGTCTACCTTGCCAGCAAAGTGTTGATGCGATGACAGGTGCTACCCAAGTATCTTTCTACTTGCCTGAGACCGATGAGCACCACAGTCGTTTTTCGGAGTCAGTTGATGAATAAAGTTACTACTATCTTTTTGGTCTTGATCGCTTTAGTCATTTTATCTGCGATGGCAGCCGTAACCTTTGGCCCTGCTGATATCGACTCTGCAGAGTTAATTAGCTGCTTAGTCGGTAGCTGTCAAAACCAAATAGCTAATATTGTTATTTGGCAAGTACGTATTCCAAGAGTGTTAGTTGCCCTAGTCGCAGGAATGGGCTTAGCTATTGCCGGCGCTATTTTACAAAACACCACACGCAACCCGCTTGCCGATCCTTATCTATTTGGTATTGTTTCTGGCGCAGGCTTAGGCGCAACAATCGCTAATATATCATTGGCTGATAACCTCACCGTAGCCTTACCTTTGGCAGCATTTCTAGGGGCACTATTTTCCGTCATCATAGTGGTATTTATCGCTAAGGTGCTTCAGCGTATGGAGCAACTATTGCTCGCCGGCGTTGCCGTTTCATTTATGCTTGGCTCAATTACGCAATTTATTTTATATTTTGGCGAACCATTTGCCACCAACCGCGTTATTTTCTGGCTTATGGGCAGCTTAGCGCGTGTTGAGATGGCTAACTTCTACGTCATTGCTAGCGTACTTATTGTAGCAATAGTTACCGTCATTGCGGTACACAGGCAAATAGATGCGCTGTTATTGGGTGATGAAAGTGCTGCCAGCTTGGGCGTCGATGTCGATAAGTTACGACTACTTATGTTAGGAATTTGTGCTGCGTTGACCGCAACGATCGTTGCCTATTGTGGCGGTATTGGCTTTGTTGGCTTGATGATACCTCACATTGTTAGACAACTTATTGGCGTGACAACCCTGAAACTAATTATTGGCAGTGCCTTAATTGGCGCTATATTTCTTATATGGGTAGATGTTATTGCCCGCTCATCATTACCGCACGCCGAAATACCCATTGGCATCATAACCTCGGCGCTCGGTAGTATATTTTTCTTATTTATCATGTATCGCTCTCGCGCGATAAATTAACAAATTAATATTTAATGAATAAATGTTTAATAAATCCATGTTTAATAAAATAAAACAGCAGAGGTAATCCTATGACTGATGAAAAAACAACTGACAGCAAAACGACTGATAAGCACAAGCAAAGAATGCAAAAACTAAAAGACAAAGTTGATTCTCGCATAGATAGCGCCACAGATGAGCGCGGTATACTTATTGTCATAACAGGTAATGGTAAGGGCAAGAGCACTTCTGGTTTTGGTACTGTCGCCCGCGCGGTTGGTCATGGTCTTAACGCTGCTGTAGCACAATTTATTAAAGGTACCTGGGCTTGTGGTGAGCGACAGTTACTTGAAAATGCCGGTGTTAAATTTAGTGTTATGGGCACTGGTTTCACTTGGAATACGCAAGATAAAGAAAAAGATATTGCTGCAGCAAAGCAGGTATGGATTAAGTGCAAAGAGTTACTCAGCGATAACAATCTTGATTTAGTGTTACTTGATGAAATGACTTACATGTTGTCGTATAAGTATCTTGATTTAGACGAAGTTATTGAGGCCTTAAATAATCGCCCTAAGCATCAACATGTCATCATCACTGGTCGCGCTTGTCATCGCGCCATCATAGAGTTGGCTGATACTGTTAGCGAAGTACAATCAATCAAGCATGCTTTTGACAGCGGTATTAAAGCGCAAAAAGGTATTGATTGGTAAAGTGCCATTTACCTATAGAGCCACATTACCTTTAGAAAGAAGAGAGCTAGCACCTTATACGCTAGCTCCGTAACTTATCGCCAAACAGAAACAACATAATGAAATTAATCTCTCTGCTGCTTACCTTACTATTTATTTCAAATTCAGCTTATGCCCTTCCTAATATAGAAGTTAATAAAGAGCTAAATATAGAATTAAATAAAGAACTCTCTCTAGAAGAAAGCAAGCCAACTATTATCGCATTAGCCCCCCATATTGTTGAAATGCTTTATAATGTCGGTGCTGGTGGACAAATCATTGGTACTACCGCCTTTGCTGACTACCCAGAGCAGGCAAAGAAAATACCAAGAATTGGTAATTATGTCCGTTTACAGCTAGAGCGAGTTATCGAGTTGCAACCTGATTTAATTATCGCTTGGAAAAGTGGTAACCCGAGTGATGATTTAGCGCGTTTAGAGCAATTGGGCTTTAATGTTGTTTATTCACAACCGCAGACATTCGAAGATATTGCTAAAGAAGTTCGTAGCTTTGCCAAGCTGACCGGTCATAAAGAGCAAGGTGAGCAAGTTGCGAAAAAATTTGAACTAGAGCTAGCGCAGATAACCAAGGATTATCAAGATAAAACAGCAATTACTGGTTTTTATGAGCTCTGGTCGAGACCTTTAACAACAGTGGCTAAGGGTAGTTGGCCGCAACAATTTCTTAATATTTGTAAAGTTAACAATCCTTTTAAGCCGGTGATCACGCCATACCCGCAAATTAGCATAGAGCAAGTACTACCCGCTTCAGTACAACTTATTATTCAACCACTGTCAGTGAATCAAAAAGAACGCGAAGGCTTTAATTGGCAGGACTGGCCAATAATACCAGCCGTTGCCAATAAGCAAATAATTCGACCTGACGCCGACGCCATGCACCGTATGTCAATTCGTAGCTTAACGGCATTAAAAGATTTATGCCAAGCCATTGATAAAACAAGGGCCCAGTTATTAGCTAAAGCAAGTGGGAACGAGTGATAAATGAACTCTTTGCCCCAAAAAAATGTGATTTCAATAACGGTCAGCACTCTAATAACCTGTGTTGCATTATTGCCCGCAGGTAAAGCTTTCGCGTACTTTGCAGAGCAAGGCAGTGATGTCGAAGTGATAGAGGTAGTCAATAACCATGACTTTGCCAGCAGTAATTATCAAGTGCTTCGCCGCGAAGACTTTATCGATTCATCACAAAGCTTATCGGATATTTTAGGGCAAGTTAACGGTATTCAAATTAGGCAAATCAGTGGTGTTGGTAACCCTGTATCAATTTCTATTCGCGGCTCTAGTGCTAAACAGGTACAATTTTTTATCGATGGCCAGTTGGTCAATGATAGTCAATTTGGTAGCTTTGATCTTAATCAGATCCCTACTGAACAAATAGAAAGCATTGAGAACAGTAAAAACCAAGCAATAGGAACTGGCTCAACCCCTATTGGCGGTGTCATAAGAATCAATACTTATAATCCCAGCGAAGATACTCACAAAGTGAGTGTTTCCTTAGGTTCTTTCGGCTACCAAGAGCTTAGTTTACTTAAAAATACTGCCTTTAAATACCACAGCCTAGCCATTGGCGGCACCTACTTAGCCAGCGATAATGACTATGACTACTTAGTTCCGCAAAGCTTTGATGATCCTTCTAAATCAATTACTGAGCCGCTAAGAAATAATGCCTTTGAGAAACTTTCATTTTTCATCAATGATAGTGCGCAAATAAATCAACATCAACTACGCGTTAACTTAACTTATAATAAGCAAGATAAAGGTCTTGCTAATTATCAGAATAACTCGCCAGACAATAGCTCTAACATAGAGATGGATAGCCTTAGGTATGGACTTCAATATAACTGGCTAAGTGATATTGAATACCTTGATACTGTTGAGCTGGAATATTATAACGATAGCAAAGATGAATTCTACCTTGATAGCCCTCATGACTCGCGAAAAAACACCAACGAATACCGTACAGATAAACAACATATAGGCATAAAGCCAAGCTTCACTTTTAATGGTATTTCATTTAGCCCTTTTGCCAATGCTAACAAGCAGGTATTCACTTCGTTTAGCACTCAAAATGGCGAGCCAAATGAATGTAACGGCATCAGTTCTTGCGATATAGAAGCAACACAAGAGCAAGTTAACCTTGGTGCTCGTTTAGCTTGGCAAAGTACATCAATACCACTTTATAGTTACGTATTAGCAAATCAATTACGTGAAGATAATAGTAATATTGCCTTAAACCAAGCCGGCGGAGAGATGGAACAATCAAGCACACAATATAACACTCAGGAACTTGGTGTAAGTTATGGCGATAAGCAATTACAAACTTCGCTCAACTGGAGTAATGGTGTTAGAACCCCAACCATGTATGAACTTTTTGGTGATAGGGGGGCGTTTAAAGGTAATGACAATTTACTGCCTGAAGAATCGCAAACCTATGCTTTATCGATAAAATACCAAGTGAAGTTCGCTGACATATCCTTTGACGCCTCTTCTTCTATTTACCAGCAGTCAATAGAGAACTCTATCGTTGCCATTTTTAACTCCAGCGGCACAGGCAGTTATACCAATGTGAGTAATGCTGACTTAGTGGGCTTAGAACTTAAAGTGGGCAGCCAAATAACATCTGACCTATCGCTATCCCTCCAAGCTCACCTCATTGATAGTGTTACTCAGTCTGAATATGTCGCTTTTAATAATAAAAAACTGCCTGGTATTTACCATCAGCAATATAGCGCAGCCTTAAGCTATCAAGTTACTGATGCCTGGCGAATCAAAATTAATACCAATATTGATAATGAGCTGTATTTTAACCGCAGCAACCAATTTGAAAGCAATGAACAACAAGGTAAAACGGGTAATCCCGCTAACCGTGTCGTCACTGATTTATCGCTACAGTGGCGCGTTAAGCATTACAGTGTCAACGTCGTCTGCTCAAACATATTTGATGAACAATATCAAGACCTTGCCAATCGCCCTGCTCAGGGTAGAAGCTTCCAATTAAAATTTTCCATAGAGGATATATAAATGTTACCTAAGTTCAAACAACAGTTACTGCCGTTAAGTTTAGCTATCAGTACAACGCTGCTTACCGCCTGTAATTCTGATAATGCCCCTGAAGTACCGGTTGAATTAGTCACTGTTGCTGCAGTAGTACAAACTATCGCTCCAGATTACAGTAACTCAGAAGTAGCCTACCTTGATGCAAAAACTGAGCAAGTGGCATCAGGATATTATGTAAAAGATGCTTCTGATTACACCTTAAGTAGCTATAAAGGTGATATTTTTCATATTGGTCGCTTCTTTATTGACACGGTCACTAAGTATGATGCTAGCGATGAAGCAAATCGTGATACCCCAATTTGGTCTTATTCAACTCAAGATGCACAAGACTCTACCAGCCGTAACCCTTATGCTTTAGTCTCACTAAATGAATCAAAAGCCTATTTATTACGCTATGGTTCAAGCAAAGTTTGGATTGTTAACCCACAAGCTACAGCCAGTGAAGATTTTAAAATTGGTGAATTAGATTTAACCAGCTATGTACATGCAGATAATAGTAATGGTACACCTAGCCCTGCTGCTGCGGTAATTAATAATGGTAAGTTGTATATTGCCATGCAAAGACAAGATGATTCTTATAATTCTGGTACAGCTTATGTAGCAGTATTTGATACGACTTCAGACACTGAAGTGGAGACAAATGCCAATGCAGACGATAATGTAAAAGGCATTCCATTAACAGGCGTTAATCCACTTGAACATAGCTTAGTGGCTAATGAAGATAAAGTTTACGTTACTACACGAAATGGCTATAGTTCAGTTGATTTATCATTAAGTCGCATTGAAGAAATCAATACAACTGATTACTCGGTACGACAAGTACTTAACGCTGGTGACATTGTAGAAAACACTGCAAGTTTTATCAAAGCCAGCGTAGTAGTATCGCCTGAAAAAGGTTACTTCTATGCAAGCCAAGCTATTTTCACACCGAGCTATCACGAAGTAAGTTCTATTTATGAGTTTAATCCAACAACGGGTGCCATTGTAACCGTTGGTGTTGCCGAAACAGGAACTGAGAACATTACTTTTATTGCTTTAGATACAGAGAACTCATTATGGGTTAGTGTTGCAGATCCTAGCCTTCCAGGTGTTGATGTAATCGACACCAACACCAATACTAAAAAAATAGACCGTTTACCAACCACGTTAAATCCTGGTACGATTCGCTTTATTGTAGAGTAAGTAATGCCCTATTAATTTTTCTTTTTACCAATAAAAAAGCCTGCAATTGCAGGCTTTTTTATTACTCGTAAGGAGTTAATTAAAATTTAAGGTTAAGCTCTGCTTCTGTAATATCTTTAACAAAGTCATTACTCAGCTCATCAGCGATTTTCCCTTGATAATGCTTAATATAATCATGATAATTATTAGTTATCGAAGTTTTGATTAAGCGTACATTGGTGTTTTCTATTCTGGAATCAAGATTGATAATATCTTCATAACCCGTCAGCGGCGCGCTGATAGCTAATACACCTTTTTCAGCACCATAGAATGTCCATTGAGCCGGCATCAGTAACTTGCTAACGGGATCATAAGCAGTAAAGGTGAAGTTAATAATAGCCATTGGGTAACCCGCGACAGCACTATAGTCGTAACTGCCATCGGCGTTAATTTCATCAAAATAGGGTTCATTAAAAGCGGGTTGGTATTGACCAGCCATTAGTACCAATGATTCTTCCACACTGGTTGAGATCATTTGATGCTTATTTTTCATAACTGAGCTACGAAAGATAGAGTCACTTGGCACAAAGGTAACACTGGCTTGAGATTGATAATAAGCTTCACTGATATATGGGTGAACATCAAATATAAGTAAATTTTTATCATCTTCAGCGACTAAATTGGCAAAATGCTTAGTATTTCTAATTAGCTGATTGGTACTAATTACTTGATGTGGTATCACTAAGTCAATGGTATCTTCAACTAGAAAAGCGGATAAAGTCCAAACACCTTCACCGTTGGCAGTAAAATCATCCATAAATTCGGCTGCAGCAATTACTTTTTTATTAGCGTCGATACCAGCTACTGAAAATGAATGCAATGGCCAATTACCATCTGCTGTACCGCAAACTTGTACACCGGTAAATAGAGTATTACTTTCATCAATGGGCGTCCAATCATCAAAGTTTGATGAGCTAGTCACCGATATTTGCGTAGAAAATGGGCGATGCGTTAATTTAAGGTCCTGTGTCACACATTCACAACTGCTGTTATCAACTAAGTCATCAAACTGTGCTTGGTAATGTGCAGGTGTAGCACTACTGGCTTGATAATAGCTGACCACATTTAAACCTTGAGCTTCGCTGCCCTGCTGGTCTTTAGCCACTAAGGTATAGTTAATAAATTCCTTGTTAGTGATGAAGCTGAACTCGCCATTTTCATCCGGCTGATAAACCTTAATCGTTTGCCAAGTTTCATCTTGAAGTAACAGTTCAACCTCCGTAAAGCCGCTAGCGATACCACAAGCATTAGTTAACTTTGCTGTTAAAGAGAAGTTGTAATCAACTGGCTCGATCGGTTCATCTGGAGTACTAGATGAACTGCCACCACAACCTTGAAGAAAAATGGCTATTAAGAAAGGAGATATTAAGTATTTATTCAAGAAGAATTCCTCAAGATATATTTCAAATATGATAGATAAAAAACTAACGTTAAACTGTCATTGCTCAAACACTATAATCTTGCTGATACTTAGAGACCTGCAAGACAACTTTGGCAGAATTATACCTAGTTGTAGCGGTAATTAGCTAACTTTTGTTATGATTATTTACTCGACAAAAAATCCTGAAATAGCCAAAGCTATATAAACACAATAGTTAGTTTGCACAGTCACTTAGCATATAACTAGCAACCCTTGTTTTATTGAACTTCATTGTCTACGCTAATTTATAGCGTTACTTTTTTAGCTTTATTTTTAAGGGAAAGTTTCCATGAACTGATTGTAAATCACACGCCATCATCTATAGGAACAATAATGCTTATTGATCTGCAAAAAAAACTAAATATTAGTTTTATCATTGTCACTATTTCCGTATTACTCGCCTTACTTGATAGCGGGCAAAGTACACTATTAGCAATTATCCTTGGTATAACTGTTATTGCAGCCGGTTATGCTTGTTTTTATTTTCAAAGAAACATCTCATTGGCATATCAACAAAAGCTGCTACAAGCCGAGAAATCATCCACAACAAGCAAGCAAGATAATATTCATATAGAGCAATATTTAGATTTAGCACATCAAATTATTGAGGTATGGGCAGGGCAAACTTCATTAGCGCGAGGCCAAGGTGATGACAATATAAATCAGCTGGCAACAAATTTTTCCCAAATTAAGGACCAATTAGCCGAAGCAATTATAACATCACAAGAAACCTCTGGCGATATGAGTGGCGAAAGTGGATTAACCCATATTATTAGTCAATCTGAACAGTCTTTAAATACCATCATTCAATCCTTACACGAAGCAATGGTAGGTCGTGACCAAATTTTAAGTGAGATAAATAATTTATCTACTATTGCTGAAGAGCTTTCTAAAATGGGTGATGAAGTTGCGGGGATAGCTTCACAAACTAATTTACTCGCGCTTAATGCCGCTATTGAAGCAGCACGTGCAGGTGAAGCAGGACGAGGTTTTGCCGTTGTTGCCGATGAGGTTAGAACCTTATCAACGCGCTCAGGTGAAACAGGTGCCCGAATCACTAAAACTATTGAGCAAGTTAACGCCACGTTACAAAACACTCTAACCAAGACCCAAGAATTTACCGCACAAGACGCCCTTATCATTAATAATGCTGAAGAAACAATAAAACAAGTCATCGATGATTACAGTGTCGCAGGGGAGAAAATAATGCTCAGTGCCAACCAACTTGAGCAAGAAAACACCACAGTTCAATTGGCGATAGATGATGTGCTGGTTTCATTACAATTCCAAGATAGAGTGAGCCAAATACTTGGTCATGTTTTTGATGACATGAATAAGCTAGCTCCGAACTATCAGCAATGCCAATATAATATTAGCCAAGGGCTTCCGATAGAACCAGTAGATATCCAACAATGGCTGAGTAATATTAAACGTACTTATACTACATTAGAACAAGTGTCAGTCCATGACGGCAGTGAAAAATCACAAGATAATAAGAGTGATGAAATAACCTTTTTTTAAAAGAAAATCAATAGCGCTTAATTATAACAACAGTAGGTAAATATGAGTAAAACAATTTTAATAGTCGATGATTCCGCCAGTATCAGACAAGTAGTTACTATGACGCTAAAAGGTGCTGGTTATGAAGTTATTGAGGCGGTTGATGGTAAAGACGGCTTAAGTAAACTTGACGGGAAAAAAATTCACTTAATTGTCTCAGATGTCAACATGCCTATTATGGGCGGTATTGATATGGTTAAAGCCATCAAACAAATGCCTGCATATAAGTTTACCCCCATTATTATGCTTACCACAGAAGCATCTGATGATATGAAACAGCAAGGCAAAGCGATAGGAGCAAAAGCTTGGATGGTAAAACCCTTTAAACCCGAACAAATGTTGCAAGCAGTGACTATGCTTACTTAACAACTTTAGCAACAGTAAGTTTGATATTACCGCCAGGGAGGCTTAATAAATAACAATGGTTGAGAGAATATGGCTGAAATAAAAATAACTCAAAAGCAGAATAATAGTACTGAAATCACTATTAGTGGTGAGCTTACTATTTACTGTGCCATGGATGCTTATCAACAGCACTTTCAGCAACTAAAAGTAAAAGAAATAACATTATTCCAATTTGGAAATATTAGTGAAATTGATACCGCAGGTGTACAACTACTGATTATGCTGATGAAGATAGTCAGCGAGCAAAAGAGTAGTTACCAAGTAACTAGCTTAGGAGAAGCACTCACCGATTACAGTAACTTATTTCAACTCAATCGCTACTTTATTGACTTTGAAGATTTGACCGAACTGACCTCGGATAATGAAGAGGATAAGCAATGAGCTTAGATGCCATATTACAAACTTTCTTTGTTGAGGCTCAAGAACATTTAGAGTCAATGGAGAATATGCTGCTAAAAATGGATGAGGGTGAGTGTGATGACGAAATGCTTAATGATATTTTTCGTTCCGCGCACACTATCAAAGGCTCTGCAGGTATTTTTGGCTTAGATCATATTGTTAATTTTACTCATGTAGTCGAAAATGTACTCGACCGTGCTAGAGACAAAGAAATCGAAATAGATACAGATTTAATCAACGTTATTTTCAAATGTCGTGATCACATGCAAAGCTTAGTTGGTGTCACACTCGATGAATTTAATGCACAAGCGGACCTACAAAAAATAGACAATGATTTACTTACCGCATTAGCTCCTTGGGCAAGTACAGAAAATATTGAAGCGGTAAAACAAACTAGTACTGCCACGGAAAGCCAACCCGAAAATAAGCTAACTGATGATGGAGGTACTGACAAACTTTGGCATATTTCCCTTCGTCTATCAACAGACTGCCTTAAAAATGGCATGGACCCCTTATCCTTCATCAAATTTCTTACTAGCCTAGGTGAAATCAAGCATATAGAAACCATTATCGATAACTTCCCTTCCCTTGATAACTTTGATGCTGAAACCCTTTATTTCGCCTATGAAATAGCACTACAGTCTGACGCTAGCTTAGAAGAAATAGAAAATACCTTTATGTTTGTCCAAGATGACTCTGACATTACCATTTTACCACCCAGTGCAACCATTGGAGACTACCTTGCATTAATTGATAAGCTGCCAGAAGAAAATCAAAGGCTTGGTGATATATTGGTGAAGTGCGGATCACTGACTAGACACACTCTCGAGCAGGCTTTAGCTTCACCAAGTACAGAAAAAACAGTTTCAGAACAAGCCGTAACGGATCAACCCGACGAGTCACCTGCTGAAGAACGAAAAGATCCCAATGCCACAATAAATGCTGCGTTAACTAAACAGAAGCAAGCTAAAAGCCAAGCCCCTGAAGGCAAACAGATTCGTATTGACTCAAGCCGATTAGACCATCTAATTAACCTCATAGGTGAATTAGTCATCAATCAACAACGCATTGAGTTGCTCTCTAAAGACAGTAAAAATCCCCAGCTAATAGAAGCCGTTGACGATTTTGATAATTTTACTAATCAAATCCGTGATGCCGCCTTAAGTTTGAGAATGGTCCCTATTGGTGGCACTTTTCAGCGCTTTAAACGCCTTGTCAGAGATACCTCGCAAGAACTAGGTAAGGAAGTAGAATTAATTATAGATGGCGCAGATACTGAGCTAGATCGCTTGATGGTGGAAAAACTGGGTGATCCACTTACTCATATTGTTCGAAATGCCATGGACCATGGCCTAGAGTCAACAGAAGATCGACAAGCTGCTGGAAAAAACATTAAAGGTCAGCTCAAGCTATCGGCCTACCATGAAGGCGGGCACATTGTTATTGCCATCAGCGATGATGGTAATGGTATTAATAAAGTGCGCATAAGAGAAAAAGCTATCGAAAAAGGTATTATCAATAATGACTCTCAATTGAGCGATAACGAACTATTTCATCTTATATTTCACCCTGGTTTTTCTACCGCTGAAACGGTGACAAACCTGTCGGGACGTGGGGTTGGTATGGATGTGGTAAAACGTAATGTAGAAGCATTACAGGGTAGTATTGATATCAGTTCACAAACTGGTCTTGGTTCAGAGTTTAAAATCCGACTACCTCTAACTCTCGCTATTATTGATGGTTTTCATGTAGAAGCTAAAGGCACACACTTTATTATTCCACAAGCGACCATCATAGAATGTATAGATTTGTCCAATCACCAAGACATTAAAGGTCGGCATTGTATTAATTTGCGTGGCGATATGATCCCTTATCTAAATATGTCCGAAATATTTAACCTTGCCCCAAGCCAAAAGATGAAAGCTGCCGATCATATGACGAGGCATACCGCTAAAAGAGAGTTAGTTATAGTTCAGTTTGGCAGTGATGTTGCGGGTATCGCTGTCGATAGACTTAATGGTGAAATCCAAACCGTTGTCAAACCATTAGGACCTATTTTTAAAGCCCTTAAAGGTATCGGTGGCTCTAGCTTACTAGGCAATGGTGAGATAGCTTTTATTTTAGATGTTCCACAATTAATTGAATTAGCTATCGCCAATGAAATAGCCAACAAGGTCTCTTGCCCGGAGAGTATTAATAGCCCAGATAAATAATCGTACCCGAAAGTTTATTACCAATTAACGGGTAAAAGTAAAAAACAGCAAGTAATAAGCTTCTAAGAAGTAGCTTATTAAACACGTAAGTAAATGATAATTCGGAGGATACAATGGTGGATAAAACCAGCCAGTTCTTAACCTTTACCATTGCAGATGAGCATTTTGGTATGGACTTGCATCAAACGAGAGAGATTATTGAATACGCAGGTATCACGCAGGTGCCATTAATGCCGCAATTTATATCTGGGGTAATAAACCTACGTGGTGAAGTTGTACCGGTAATCGACTTGAGCGTTCGCTTAGGTCGCCAACCTATTACCATACATAAAAGAACGTGTGTCATCGTCATTGAATTACACTCTAGCGAACAACATTGCGTCTTAGGTTTACTGGCAGATGCCGTCAATGAAGTTATAGATATTTCCGCTAGCGATATTGAAGACGCCCCTGCTTTTGGAGCCAAAATAAGAGCAGAATTTATTCAAGGTATAGCCAAAAAAGATGATGAATTTATTGTGCTATTAGATGCTGAAAAAACATTGTCACCGGTGGAATTAGCCCACTTAGTTGAAGCAGAGCTGCAATAAAACAGTCATTAAATATAATTTTGAGAGCAGAGGATAACAACATGTTAGAAAAAATAAGCTTAAAAGCCAAAGTTCTATTTTTGGGGCTTCTGGTAGTATTATCACTAGTATTGTTAAGCTGGGAGGCAGTCAATGAACTGTCGAAATTTCGAGATTCAACCGAAAAGAGCTTTGTTTTAGTTAAACAAAATGTTGAGATATTAACAGCTTTAACCAATGCTCATGTAATTTTTAAAACTCAAGTTCAAGAATGGAAAAACATCTTAATTCGAGGCAATGATAAAAAACAGTTTGATAAGTATGCTACTAGATTTAAAAAAAGCTCTGATAAAGTACAATCGTTATTAGCTCATGCTATTAAAAAATCCAAAGAGTTATCCCTTGATTCTCAAGCCATAGAGGAAGTGAAACTGGCCCATGAGCAGCTAAAAGTTGCCTACTTAAAAGCCTTGGATAATTTTAATAGTAAAGACCCATTAACTGGGAAAAAGGTAGATAAAAGTGTCAGTGGTGTTGATAGACCAGCGAGTAAAGGCATGACCGAATTAGCTGAAAATACAGAAAGAGACTTCAAGGAAATAATTTCTGATAATCATACGGCCATGGAGGAAGAGTTTGCTAAAAACAAATCTGCTTTAATCACTTTTTCTTTTATTGAAGGCTTTATTATTTTAGGCTTAATGGTATTTATCTTTAATGATTTATTTAAAACATTAGGTGGTGATCCTCGCTATGCCGCGCATGTTTGTAATCAAGTTGCCAATGGTGACTTAAGTATTGAAATTGAATTAAAGCACAATGATAAAAACTCCCTGCTTTATAGTATCACTAACATGAAAAACCAATTAGCCACCATTATTCACGATGTCAGATCCTCTTCAGAAGCTTTGTCTTCCGCCTCCACAGAAGTAAACTCCACCGCACAAACTATTGCTAAAGGTGCTTCAGTACAAGCTGCTAGTGTTGAAGAAACGTCGGCCTCAATGGAGCAAATGTCTGCTTCCATTTCACAAAACAATGAAAATGCTGGCATCACCAATGGTATGGCGCAACAAGCGTCAAAAGAAGCAACCATTGGTGGCGAAGCAGTATCTGAAACCGTTGATGCCATGCAAAAAATTGCCGAAAAAATAAGTGTTATTGATGATATAGCATACCAGACCAACCTTTTGGCACTTAACGCCGCTATTGAAGCGGGTCGCGCGGGAGATCACGGTAAAGGTTTCGCTGTAGTTGCCTCAGAAGTAAGAAAACTTGCTGAGCGTAGTCAAGTCGCAGCTCAAGAAATTGGTGAATTAGCTAAAGATAGCGTAAAACGTGCCGATTTGGCCGGGAAATCGCTAAAAGAAATGGTACCTTCAATTAATAAAACGGCAGATTTGGTACAAGAAATTGCCGCCGCTTCTTCAGAGCAAGCCTCTGGGGTTCATCAAATTAATGAAGCCATTGCTCAAGTAAATCAAACGATGCAACATAATGCTGCGGCTTCAGAAGAGCTCAGTGCAACCTCGGAAGAAATGAATGTTCAAGCATTACAGCTACAAGAATCGGTAAACTATTTCACCTTAGAAGCCTCTCCTCTAGCTAAAGCTATATCATCAAACAGCAGTTCACCTATAAATAATGGTTCAAATTCAAACCCTAAAAGATCGGTGAGTAAGTTAATCAAAGATGGCAGTAATAGAGATGATGACGATGATAAGTTTGTTAGTTATTAAGTCTTAATTTTGATGAAATCACCATGTTATTTCACCTTACACATTAATTAATATGGCATAAAGGTATAAGGTTACATAATGCAAGGATTAGCCGTAATGAGTACATTGGAAACATTGCCTTCTGAGGAGGTTTATACTCTTTTTCAAAAACTAGTTTATGAAAAACTAGGTATTCATTTAGCCAAGCAAAAGCGCATGATGCTAGGTCACCGCCTGTTAAAACGCGTTAAGCATAGTCAAGTTAATGGCTTCTCTGATTATTTTAGATTCATTACCAATCCTGATAATAGTCATGAACTAGAAGTTGCCTTGGAGTTGATGACCACCAATGAAACTTTTTTCTTTCGAGAAGAAAAGCACTTTGAATATTTGGCTAATGCAATCCTGCCAAAGATAAACCCTAACCGAGAGTATAAGGTATGGAGCGCTGCTAGCTCTTCAGGTGAAGAGCCTTACAGTATTGCCATGTTGCTTAATGAACATTGTCGTACGCCTTGGTCAGTTGTCGCTTCTGATGTTAACAAGTCAGTCTTAGCGCACGCTCGCAAAGGAATATATATTGATGATAGAACTAAATTACTTCCTAAAAAGTATCGGCAAACTTATTGCGTTAAAGGCACTGACGAATTTGAAGGTTACATAAGAGTAAAACCAGAATTAAGAAAGCGGCTACACTTTTTTACCTTCAATTTACTTGATAACATGGCCAGTTTAGGAAAGTTTGACCTCATCTTTATTCGCAATGTGATGATTTATTTTGATGATAAAACGCGTCAAAAAATAATTAATGGTCTGCAACAATGTCTAAATAAAGATGGCTATCTCTTTATTAGTCACTCCGAAACCTTACATGGTTTAGAGCACTCATTTGAATTAATAAAACCAGCAATTTATCAACGTACGAGTTAAGGATGGTCAATAAAGTCAAAGTAGTTTATTGGGAGAAGGTCGATGAGCCAAAATAATAGCGGCATTACTTTACAACAGGGAGAGGTGTACTTTTCTAAGCTGCAAGAAAGTAATTCGATAAAACAGTTAAAAACAATTTTAGGCTCTTGTGTGGCGGTTACTATTTGGCATGCAAAGAGTAAAACGGCGGGCATGTGTCACTACTTATTAACACAAGAAGCAGATAGCACTAAATCATCACAAGTAATGCAAAAATATCGTTATGGAGACGAAGCTCTGGATTATTTATTAAAAAAAATGGCCTTACTCCACCCATTAGATGAGTATGATTTAGCCCTCTATGGCGGCAGCAATATGTACCCTAGTTTAACCTCTCCCTCTATTGGTGAAGTTAATGTTAAATTTGCGGAAAACTGGGCAAAGAAAAACGCGCTAATTATTGGTAAGCAAGATACTTTAGGTCAACATGGCCGTAGTGTTATTTTAGATTTGACGACAGGTAGTATCACAGTTATTAACTATAAAGAAGATAAAGGAGCCTTTAGTGACCATTAAAGTAATGATAGTTGATG
>JALJPA010000097.1 GCA_022969215.1 Colwellia sp.
TTGAGTGGGATGTTGCTATGGATCTCACCAGCTTAGAAGTCAGAGAGAAACTTGACCTTATTCGTTTACCTCTTGATGTGCAAAAGCCACTGATTTTAAAGTTTAACCCGTCTTTAGATCCCATTATTCGTTTGGGTTTACAAACCTCAGATAATTCAGTGGCTGGCTTAACCAAGCTAAGAACCTTTGCTGAATATGATGTTAAACGACAATTAGAGTCACTGCTTGGCGTTGCCTCGGTGAAGTTAGGTGGTGGTCTAGAGCAAGAATATCAGGTGGTTATTGATCAACACAAATTGGCGCAGCTTAACTTAAGTAGCCAAGAGATAATTAATAGAATTAATGCCGAGAATATAAATATTTCAGCAGGTAAATTAATTGAGGGTAATACCCAATACCTAGTACGCACGCTGAATCAATTTACCGATATCCGTCAAATTGGTGAGTTGGTGGTTTATCGTGAAAATGGACAAATTATCACCCTAAACGATATTGCCACCATAGTTGATGGTTACAAAGAACGTACCGATGTTACTCGTATTAATGCAGTTGAAGCGGTTGAGTTAGCTATCTATAAAGAAGGTGACGCCAATACGGTACAAGTGGCTAATTTAATAAATAATAAACTCGATACTATCAATAAGTTATTGGGCGACAGTTATCAATTAACTGTGGTCTATGATCAATCAACTTTTATTACTAATGCCATTAGCGAGGTGAAGTCAGCGGCGATAATTGGTGGCTTGCTGGCGATGTTAATCTTATATCTGTTTTTACGTTCGATTATCCCAACACTTATTATTTCATTGTCTATTCCTGTGTCTGTTATCGCCACTTTTAACATGATGTACGGTAATGGTATCAGTCTTAATATTATGTCACTTGGCGGTATTGCCTTAGCAACGGGCTTACTGGTTGATAATGCCATCGTGGTACTGGAGAACATTGCCCGTTATAAAGAGCAGGGTTTGAGTGCTGTTGAAGCGGCTAGAAAAGGTACTAAAGAAGTGAGTGGCGCAATTATAGCCTCGACACTAACTACGCTGGCGGTTTTTGTGCCGTTAATTTTTGTCGAAGGTGTTGCCGGCCAGCTCTTTGCCGATCAAGCAATGACAGTTGCCTTTGCCCTAATTGCCTCATTAGTTGTCGCCTTAACGTTAATCCCAATGTTAGCTTCAAGACAGGGCTCTCAAGAGCTAGACGAAAGCGAAGCAAGTAGCAATGCCGACAGTAATGCCAAAAATAGTACCAAAAGCAACGCCAAAAGTAATGCTGCTGTTGATGACGGTAAAACCAGTTTTAAAGCACTGGTTTGGTACAAAAAAACCACCTTTATTTTAACCTTGCCTCTTAAGCTGGTCTTTGTTTGGTTACCAATGTTGATTACCCGGATTGTGTTGCTGGCTTTTCATGGCGTGAATAAAGTTGCTTCCTTTGTAATGAAGCCACTCACTGCCGGCTTTAACTTTATCTTTGATAAGTTCGCTTCCCTCTATAGTAAATCGTTAACGTTTGCCTTGAAACATGGCGTTGCTACATTATTGATAAGCTTGACCTTTGCTGGCTCTGCATTTTTCATCTTACCTAAAATTGGCGTGGAATTATTACCTCCGCTGGCACAAGGTGAGTTTTACCTTGAACTGGAGCTTGCTCCGGGCACACCATTGGCCGTAACCGACCGCACCATCAATAAAATAGCTAAACAATTACAACAAGATAAGCGTATTAAAAGTACCTACTCATTAACCGGGCGCGGTAGCTTGATGAGCAGTAATGCTGATAAAGGTGGTGAACATCAGGCTAGGTTGCAAATTATGCTACATGACAGCCAAAATGAAGGACAAGTTATGGCTGATATTCGTCAATATACACAAAAGCTTGTTGGCGCGACCACGCAATTAAATCAACCCGAACTGTTTACTTTTAGTAAACCAATCAGCATTGAGTTGGCAAGTTATGATCTAGACT
Source organism: Colwellia sp. (assembly GCA_022969215.1). Taxonomy (GTDB): domain Bacteria; phylum Pseudomonadota; class Gammaproteobacteria; order Enterobacterales; family Alteromonadaceae; genus Colwellia. The sequence goes on from JALJPA010000097.1 coordinate 1,969, forward strand.
TGTTATCAAGCTACAGTAAACGCTTAACAAAATTGATGCAGCAAGACCCACAGTTTGTTGACGTAGCGAATAGCCAACGTCAAGGTCAGCCTGAGTTAGCCATACATTTTAACCAGAAGAAAATTGCCCAGCTAGGTTTAAACTCCCCTGATATCGCCAGACTTGTCGCGGTTAAAATCGGCGGTAATATTGCCAGTAAATATACCTTACTTGATCGCAAGATAGATATATTAGTGCGTAGTGATAAAAAGCAACGAGACTCCATTGGTGATTTAAGAGAGCTGGTTGTTAACCCTAATGATGATTTCCCTATCACCCTAGAAAGTATCAGTAATATTGTCGAGACAGTTGGCCCCGCGCAAATTAATCGTATTAATCAACAACGTGTTGCCGTTATTAGCGCAAATATTGCTATGGGCGATCAAAATAGTGCCTTATCCCGCGCAAATGAGTTAATAAAACAACTAAAATTGCCGCTAACTGTCATACCAACTTTTGGTGGCCAAAGTGAAGAAATGCAACAGTCATTTACCTCTATGCTGATGGCATTAACTTTGGCAGTATTTTTAGTTTACTTGGTAATGGCGTCTCAGTTTGAATCGTTATTACAGCCATTATTAATCTTGTTCAGTGTACCGTTAGCAGCTGTTGGCTCTATTTATGGCTTATATTTCTTTGGTAGTAATATCAGTGTCATCGTCTTTATTGGTTTGATCATGTTAGCGGGTATTGTCGTTAATAACGCCATTGTCTTGTTGGATAGAATTAACCAACTACGCGAACAAGGTTTGGATAAAATTAGCTCGATAAAGCAGGCTGCTCAGTCTCGATTACGTCCTATCATAATGACAACGTTGACCACTGCCCTTGGTTTGCTTCCTATGGCCTTAGGTATGGGGGAAGGTTCTGAACTTAGAACACCTATGGCGATTACCGTTATCAGTGGTTTACTTTGCTCAACGTTATTAACCTTAGTGGTTTTACCTGTGCTGTATCAGTTATTCGATAATAAGAAGTTTTCAGAAGGCGTTGAAGCGGTTGCTGGCAATAATGCACCTGGAATAAACCCATTAGCGGAGCCTCAAAATGTCTAACAGCAAGTTTAACCTAACGGCGCTGGCTATTAAGAAGCCAGTAACCACCTTTATGCTTTGTCTCACTATGTTGATGATGGGCATGGCTGCGACTCAGTTACTGCCGCTGGAGAAATGGCCAGGTATCGACATTCCTGAAATGATGATCAGTGCGCCATATCAAGCATCAACGCCAGCAGAAGTAGAGCGCTTAGTAACCAAACCCCTTGAAGAAGCACTGGCAACTATGGGCGGCATACAGCGACTCAGTTCTCGCTCAACAGAACATGGTGCAGAAATAAGTATTGAAGTTGCATGGGAAAGCAGCTTAACGGGCAAAGCGATAGAAGCGCGGGAAAAAATTGATGCGGTGCGGCACCTATTACCGGAAGATTTACAGCGGGTGTTTGTCTATCAATTTTCTACCGCAGATATGCCTATTTTAACATTACGTATTTCCAGTGAACGTGAATTACAAAATAGCTTTCAACTGCTTAATAATTATTTGAAAAAGCCACTTGAGCGCATGTCAGGGGTTTCAAAAGTTGAGCTTTATGGCGTAGACCAACGACAAATTTCTATTCGCTTAATAAGTGACCGCATGGCAAGTCACAATGTTGATGTGCGTGAGTTAACAAAAGTGCTACAGGCGCATAACTTTACTATTAATGCCGGCTCATTAAAGTCAGCAACCAACACTATTCGCATCAGTCCGAAAGGAGAGTTTACCAAGTTAAATGATATTAGAGAGCTGATGGTTAAAGATAATGTTTATCTTGGTGATGTGGCCCAGGTGCTATTTGAGCAGCCAGAAAGAATCGACGGTCGACATTTAGATAGAAGTTACGCCATCGGTGTTAATATTTTTAAAGAGTCTAGCGCTAACCTAGTTGATGTTGCCGGCCGGGTGGTTAATGCCGTTGATGAAATATCTAATAGCCCTCAGTTTAGTGGCATCAATATTTTTATGATGGAGGACCAGGCGAAAGGGGTAACCGATTCCTTGTCTGATTTATTGATGGCGGGTGGCATTGGCGCGACATTGTCGTTTATTGTGCTATTTCTATTTCTGCGTAACACTACCGCCACTATTTTAGTGGTTGCTTCCGTGCCATTTTCAATTTGTATCACCTTAGCTGTTATGTACTTTTTAGGTTACACACTCAATATTCTCTCAATGATGGGGTTATTATTAGCGGTGGGTATGCTGGTTGATAATTCGGTCGTTATCACTGAATCTATCGCTGCTGAGCACAGGAATAATCCCGCAAGTACTAAACAAGAAAAAATTGACAATATATTACGTGGTGTTGATAAAGTCTCCTTAGCGGTAATGACGGGTACACTAACCACTATGATAGTTTTTTTGCCGAATATTATTGGCGAAAAAGTACAGTTGACGGTTTTCTTAGAACATGTCGCTATCGCCATTTGTATATCATTAGCGGCCTCATTATTAATTGCCAAAACTTTATTGCCGTTACTGTTAAGTAAAATGCCACTTGAAAGTCTTGCAGCAAAACCTAGCAAGGCAACAATAAAAAAATTGGCAAATAAATCGACTAACACATCGTCTAATTCAATGGCTAATCAAGAGGGCAGTGAAGTAGATAACAAAGGCAGTATGCGCTACAAAAAAAGCCTGTCATGGGTATTAGCGCATCCTAAAATTACTGGCTTTTGTGCTTTATTAATTTTAGCCAGTACGGCAATCCCTATGGGCGTGATTACTTCAGACAATAATGACAATCAAGACGGTACTCGTTTGTTTATGCGCTACCACGTCGAAGGTCAGTTTCCACTTGAGCATGTCGAAGCTATGGTAAATCGCATGGAAGAATATTTATATAAACATAAAGAAGAATTCTATATTGAGTCTGTTTACAGTTATTACAGTGGTGAACGTGCCTCTTCGACTTTATTGTTGAAAGAAAGTCGCGATATTTCAATGAATGAATTGAAAGAGCGTATCCGAAAAAATATGCCGGTATTTGCTGAGGCTAAACCCGATTTTGGTTGGCAGAGTGCTAAAGCTGGTGGTGTCAGCGTTACCTTGTTGGGTGCCTCAACTGAAATGTTGATGAAACTCTCTGAGCAAATCGTACCGGTACTTGCCCATGTTGACGGTTTAACGGATGTAAAAAGTGATGTCTCACAACATCAAAAAGAAATGGTGGTAGTGATAGACCGCTTTAAAGCGAATCAATTGGGGCTGGATTCTCGGCAAGTGGCGCAAATAGTCGGTACAGCATTGCGTGGACTTGAACTGCGTAGTTTTCGTCATGATCCCAATGGCGAAGTAAATATTCGTCTACTTTATGATGAACGCCTTAAGTACTCGTTAAATCAATTGAAAAAATTGCCTATTACCGAAATTGATGGCCAAACTATTAGTTTAGAAAGTGTTGCTCAATTTAAGGTTCAGCCAAGGCTATCGGCAATTTATCGTGAAGAGCGACAAACTGCATTGACCATAGGGGCAAACATGAATGACATCACCATGGAACAAGCACAAGAGCGTATTGAGCAGGCCATGGAGACCTTGACTTTACCTGCAGGTTACACCTGGAAGTTGGGGCGTGGTTTTAATCGCCAGCAACAAGAGGAAAATATTATGCTGGTGAATATGCTGTTAGCTTTAGCGATGATTTACATCGTGATGGCGGCTTTATTTGAGTCGTTATTATTACCCGCAGCTATTATTAGCTCTATTTTATATTCAATTGTTGGTGTCTTTTGGTTCTTCCTGCTTACCGGTAGCAGTATGTCGGTGATGGGTATGATTGGAATTTTGATATTGATGGGCATAGTGGTCAATAATGGCATTGTACTAATCGATCAAATAAATCAGATGTCGCCAAAAATTGATGAGTTGGAAGCTGTGATTGCCGATATATGTATTACTCGACTGCGCCCCGTGTTGATGACGGTAGCAACGACAGTATTAGGCATGGTGCCACTTGCGCTAGGCTCAACACAAATTGGCGGAGATGGCCCATCTTATGCGCCTTTAGCTGTGGCAATTATTGGCGGTTTAACCTTCTCAACAGTGACCAGTTTATACCTAGTTCCTTGGTGTTACTTGATGTTTAGTCGGTTGGCGAGAAACTCAAGCATTGGCTTTAATAAGGCCAATAGCTTTGCTAAGCGTATTGCCAAGGTGTAATAAAAACGGGATAAACCATTTTAGGGTAAGTATTCACTGTTTTTATTTTGAATAATAAAAAGCCAGTAAAGCTAATGCTTTACTGGCTTTTAAATTTATAACGAGAAGGCTTATTCTGAGTTTTTCTCTGCTTCTGCTTGTTCTCTGCGTTTTGCTTCTTCAATACGCCATGTTTGTAATTTAGCGTAATAGCCATCCCATACACAGGGATTACAGGCGCCGCCACCACAACAATCGTCGTCGGCAGGAGCTAGGGGTTTTTCATGGGGATTGGACATAAACTTTGTTAACTCAAATAAGTGAAATATTTACCGGGCTAGAATAACAAAAAAGCCCTGCAATTGCAGGGCTTTTAATATATACAGGATGTACGGTAGCTCACAAAGACAAGGAGTCTAGGAGTGAGCAAAGTCGTATTCTGTTAGCTTACCTAGACAGGGTGTCTAAGGGCAGCAACGTTAGTTTTTAACAAAAACTAATCAAGTTCAGCTAACTTATGTTCTAAGTAATGAATGTTAGCACCACCATTTACAAAACCTTGATCACTTAAAATATCTTGATGTAAGGTAATGTTGGTTTTTATGCCATCAATCACTAATTCTGCTAAGGCATTACGCATACGCGCAATTGCAACATCACGGTTATCACCCCAAGTGATTAGCTTACCAATCATAGAGTCGTAATGTGGCGGCACAGAATAACCTGCATAAATGTGAGAATCCCAACGTACGCCTAAACCACCTGGTGGGTGGAAACGGGTGATTTTACCCGGTGAAGGGATAAATGTACGAGGATCTTCAGCATTAATACGACACTCAATTGAGTGACCTGAAATTTTGATATCATCTTGGGTATATGATAACGGTTGACCAGCAGCAACACGTAGTTGCTCTTTGATCAAATCAACACCAGTGATCATTTCAGTAACAGGATGCTCAACCTGAATACGTGTATTCATTTCAATGAAGTAGAATTCACCATTTTCATACAAGAATTCAAAAGTACCCGCGCCGCGGTAGTTAATGTCAATACAAGCTTTACAACAACGCTCACCAATTTTAGCGCGCATTTCAGGGGTAATACCTGGTGCAGGAGCTTCCTCTACTACTTTTTGATGACGACGTTGCATTGAACAATCACGTTCACCTAAATGAATTGCAGCGCCTTTGCCGTCAGCCATTATTTGAATTTCAATATGACGTGGGTTTTCAAGGAATTTTTCCATGTAAACCATATCATTCTTGAAAATTGTACCGGCTTCTTTTTTAGTTAAGGCAATAGACTCAACCAATTCTTCTTCACTGCGCACTACGCGCATACCGCGACCACCACCACCACCAGCCGCTTTAATGATTACTGGGTAACCGATACGTTTAGCATGGGCTTTGTTTGCTGCTTCATCTTCAGTCAATGGGCCGTCAGAGCCAGGTACACATGGCACACCGGCAATTTTCATTGCTTTGATAGCTTGAACTTTATCACCCATGATACGGATGCTTTCTGCTTTTGGACCGATAAAGGTAAAACCAGAGTTTTCAACTTGTTCAGCAAAATCAGCATTTTCTGCTAAAAAGCCATAACCGGGATGAATAGCAACAGCATTGGTTACTTCTGCTGCGGTAATGATTGCCGGTATATTAAGATAGCTATCAGGTGCAGGTGCTTTACCAATACAAATGGTTTCATCAGCTAATAAAACGTGTTTAAGGTTTTTATCAGCTGTTGAATGAACAGCGACAGTTTTGATACCAAGCTCTTTACAAGCACGTAATATTCTTAAGGCAATTTCGCCACGATTGGCGATAACAACTTTATCTAACATGGAATAACCCTTATGTTTGAAATCTTTAAGTTAAGATAAGTGGGTTTATTCAATGATGAATAGCGGTTGGTCAAATTCAATAGCGTCTTCATTTTGCGCTAAAATTTCTTTAATAACGCCAGACTTGTCCGCTTCAATTTGGTTCATCATTTTCATTGCTTCAACAATACATAAAGTATCACCAGCATTTACATGTTTACCTACTTCAGCAAATGCTGGGGAATCAGGTGAAGCTGATGCGTAGTAAGTACCAACCATAGGAGAACGAACTATATGACCAGTCGGTGCTGGAGCAGCGACTTCAGCAGGAGCAACAGCAGCAAGTGGAGCCGCAACAGGGGCTGCAACTGCAACAGGGGCTGCAGCAACGACAGTAGCGCCACGACAAATGCGTACTGATTCTTCACCTTCAGAGATCTCTAGTTCGTTGATACCTGACTCTTCAACTAGCTCGATAAGTTTTTTGATTTTACGAATATCCATGGGAACACCTTGATTTGGGTTACTAAAATTAATATTTTTCAATATAGGTTAATGATTAATCATTAACCGTTACGTTTTGTTATTGATTCTTATTGCTCGCTTGCGCCTTGTTTAAGTGAGCATTAGCCGCTTCTAGGGCAAAGCTATAACCTTGCGCACCAAAACCGCAAATAACGCCTATGGCGATATCCGATAAATATGAGTGCTTTCTAAAAGCTTCACGCGCATGCACATTTGATAAATGTACTTCGATAAAAGGTATGGCAACAGCAAGTAGAGCATCTCTTATAGCGACACTGGTATGAGTGTATGCAGCAGGGTTGATGATGATAAAATCTATCTGTTGAAAGCCTTGTTGAATCGCATCGATTAATTCGTGCTCAGCATTACTTTGTAGATGCTTTAACTCAATATTCTTGTCAGCCGCTTGCAAGCTGAGCTCAGCAATAATGTCAGATAAGCTTTGCTTACCGTATATAGCAGGCTCTCGCTTACCCAGCATATTTAAGTTTGGGCCATTTAACACTAAAATTGTAAACTTCGTGCTCATCTTCTGCTAAAACACCATTAAAAAATCATTGGCGCTAATAATTACACAAAATAGCGGTACTGTGAACTAAAAAAATTGGATTTTCTCAGTTATTTTGTTATTGGCGATAATACCCCTGTTTTCGAAGAATTTAGCAGCAAAGTACTGGTCAAACCTCTTTAGGGGCAAGCTAGGTGTTTGATTTTCTACTGATTTGGGCTATCATTAGCTAGTTGTAGTTATTATTGTATTGATTTTAAACGTATTTTTTATATTTTTTCAGCTTTATTGTAGGGTTTCCTTATTAAACACTTTTTTCTGGCTATTGTGCTTATGCTAGCGTTCCTTGTGACCACACAAGTTGCCGCTATTGAAGTAGTCACTCATCCACAAGTTACCCAAAGTAGCTTAACTAAGTCACAGTTAAGACGCATTTATACTATGCGTCAGTTAAGCTGGAGTGATAACCATGCCATCACCGTTTTTGTTTTACCTAGTCAGCATGCTCTCCACCAACGTTTTGCTAAAGAGCGTTTGCAAATATTCCCTTATCAACTCAATCGAATCTGGCATAAATTAACTTATTCAGGTTTAGGGGTAGCACCGACAGTCGTCAAATCTGAACAAGAGCTGATCCAAGCAGTCACCAATACCCCTGGCGCTATTGGTTACATAGGTGAAGCGACGTTAGTCAAATTAAAGCAAAGTAATAATGACTTTCGGAGTCAAGAGCAACTTCATATGGATGAAGAGCTGAAGGTTAGCAGTCAAGGAGTAGTAAATGTTGTCAAAATTAAAGACTAATGCTGCAGTAGCAATAGCTAGCAGAGTTAATAATTTGTATTGTTCTCGAAGCTTTCTTTCTCGAACACTCTTTTGTACTTTTTTATTGGTCGTTTGTTTTGCCACTAAAACACAGGCAGAAGAGGGGAAAACTTATCCTAACTCGCAAGACTTTCAACTGCATGGCTTTATTTCACAGGGTATTATTGATGTAAACGGCAGTGATTTTGTTAATGACGATGGTGAACTTTCGACTGAATTAACCGAAATTGGTCTCAATGTCTCGTATCAATTAACAAATAAGTTTCGTTTGGCTGGTCAGGTGGTTTATTTAGACGGCGGTAATCGTTATTCACAAGGTGCCCGGGTAGATTACGCATTGTTAGACTGGTCAGCGTTTACGGATGAATATTGGCAAGCCAACATTTATTTAGGCCGCTTTAAAAATAATCATTGGCTTTATTCAAGCTCTAGAGATATACCCTTTGCTAGACCCAGTATTATTCTGCCGCAATCTGTATATTTTGATGGCTTTAGGGATATTGCTGTTGGAAGTGATGGTATCGCGGCTAAGTTGAGTCACAGTACCGATGAATATGGTAATTTTGATTTTCAACTTAGCTATGGTTCATCGCCTATTTCCGATGAGCAGACCAAGAATATATTGAGTGAGTATGCTCAAGGTAGTGCCGAGCAAGATTACGATGCCCAAGCTAGTTTATATTGGCAACCGGCGTTTTCTCCGTGGCGTTTTGGTGTGTCACTGCTTGATGCAGGCTTTACCTATGACAGTGCCGGTCAAGCTAATGGTGACTTTTTTTATGATAGTGATTTTACTTTTCAAACTTATACTATGAATGCCATCTATGAAGGTGAAAAATGGGAGTTCAGTGGTGAAATATATCAACAGCGTTTTACCATTGATGGTTTTTACTTTCCCGCTTTTAAGCTCGATAATATTGGCCAAGGCTTTTATTTACAATCACGCTACAAATTAACGCAACAATTAACTTTGTTAGCGAGGTATGAAGATTTCTATCTAGATAAAGATGATAAAGACGGCAAAGAATTGGAAGAAAGCACAGGAGGAGCTATTCCATATTATTTTGGTTTTCATAAAGATGTCACCTTAGGTGTTAATTATGATTTTACCAGTAACTTTAGTCTTCGGGCTGAATATCATTGGGTAAGAGGTGCTGGTAGGTTAACTCCTGTTGTTGCTCCTAACCCTGAAATTAATAATTCCGAAGATTGGCAAATGTGGGCCGTACAATTGATGTATTGGTTCTAGAAGTAATAGTTTAATGACTAAAAAATTTATTGGTGTTCCAACTAAGCTTTTGATACTGATTGTATCAACCTTGCTCTTTTTAGCGGTGGGCTTCTCCTCGCTGTCATATTGGCGGTTACAGCAAGATTATCGAGAATTTCAGCAAAATAATACCGTACAAGGTCAGTTGCAAGTCAACTTACACAATAATATATTGCGTACCAAAATAACGGTTTGGTTAGAATCCTTTACTGATCTGATCCAATTATCAGAGCATGATGACTTCTCCAACCTAACCAAGCAGCTTGAAAAGCAATATGACGCATTACAATTGCACCTCAACGTAGAGGATATTTGGCTGGTTGATGACAATCAAAATATCTTATTTTCAACTAAAGACTTCCCTCAAACTGTGCAGGATAACATTGCCCAAGTGTTCAAACAGCAAGAGCCAAAACATAGAATTTATTGCCCACAAAGCTGTCAATTGTTGTTGAGTTTACCTTTACTGAATAAAAATGGTGACATGGTTGTTGTAACGATGAGCACTTCATTAGTGGATATGCTGTTTGCTCTTAAAACCACTTTAGATAGAGATGTGGCGGTTATTCGTATAGCTAATCAGGCTAATAATGAAATTAATACGGCCAATGCAAAAGTTATTTCAGCGTCGAATATGACACTAACGGAATCCCTGCTTACCTTAGGTAAGTCCGACTCAACCTTAAATACTATCCTAGAGCAGGGCTTGCACCTTGAGATTGATAATAATAGCTACTTACTTAATTTACTCGAACTAGTAATACAGGAAGAACATGGCTTTTATCTCGTGTTAATAGATGATGTTTCGGCATTTAAAGCGAAGAATGATGCTTATCAGCTACGCTTTATTTTGTCGCTTAGTCTTATCTTTAGTTTGTTAGCAGCCTTTGTTTATTTTATCTCTAGCCCGTTTACCAAACGACTATTATTGCTCTCTAATGCCTTACCTTTATTAGCGCAAAAAAAGTTTGATGAATTTCGACAAGTTGACTTAAAAAGACCGAGAATGTTTGCCGATGAGTTGGATGTTTTAACGCATGCATCGAAAGAGCTTAGCTTTGAATTAGAGCAGCTTAACTTAGTGGTTGAGCAAAAGACCAAAGAGTTAGAAAATATCGCCATGTATGATTTACTTACTGGTCTGCCAAATAGAAATATGCTGAACTATCAGCTACGTAAATCACTGGGCAATATTGCTCGTCATAAAAGCGGTGTCGCAGTACTGTTTCTCGATTTAGATGACTTTAAAAAGGTAAATGATAGTAATGGCCACAATGTTGGCGATAAACTCCTTATTCAAGCCGCTGAACGTGTTCGTGTTAGTGTTGGTGATATAGACCTAGCTACTCGCTTTGGTGGTGATGAATTTGTTATTGTATTGAGTCACCTTAAAAATGTTGAAGAGGCCATTGAAGTTGCTGAGAAGGTACTGCTGCAGTTTAAAGAACCGATTAAGCTAGGCTCAAATATTTTTTATGTATCGACCAGTATCGGCATAGCTTATACCGAATCGGCTACTGAGAGGTCGGATGATTTGATCAGTCATGCCGATATCGCTATGTATGAAGCAAAAGATAATGGTGGCGGACAATATCATGTTTATCATCCTGAAATGTTTCAACGTGTTGCTCATCGAGTTATGCTCGAAGGTGAAGTGAGACAAGCGCTAGCCAAACAGCAGTTCAGTTTAAGTCTGCAACCACAAATATGTGCTAAAACGAAAAAACTCTATGGTTTTGAAGCTCTGCTGCGCTGGCAACATCCTGAGCGCGGTATGATCTCTCCCGAAGACTTCATCCCTATTCTAGAAAACTCACAGCACATGATTGAGCTCGGTTATTGGATTATTCGACGCTGCTTTGAGATTGCGGTAGCCATTAAAAAACATGGTTTAGATGATGTGCGCATTGCCATTAACTTATCTGCGGGGCAGTTTATTGACAGTAATTTACCGCATTTCTTAAAAGAACTACTGCTAGAGTTTTCCATTAGCGCGCAGACTTTTGAGTTAGAATTAACCGAGCAAACTTTAGTGAAAGATATGGATCATACTATTGCCATGATGCAGTCTTTAAAAAGGATTGGCTTTAGCTTTGCTATTGACGACTTCGGTACTGGTTATTCATCACTAGCCTACTTAAAAAAAATGCCAGTGGATGTTATTAAAATAGATAAGAGTTTCATCTTTGGTATGCTTGAAAATCATTCTGATTTTCAAATTATCACCTCAACTATTGCCATGGTGAAAAACCTAGGTTTAATGGTTGTGGCTGAAGGGGTTGAAACTAAAGCGCAATTACGTAGTTTGACGGAAAATGATTGCGATATTATTCAAGGCTACTATTACTCTAAACCGATACCTGAAGCAGAGTTGTTTGCCATGATAGATAAACATACGACAGCAGGTTTCTGGAAAGTACCTAAAGAAATTCCTATTGATTTATCTAGAGGGAAGTCAGACTAACTACTGTTAACTCTGAGTTCTTAGTCTTGATCAGTCAGTATGGAGTAGTCAGCTTTAAGTAGTCAACCAAAGGCTGACTACTATCTGTTAATTTTACATTAGCTTCTATGTGCAGATATCTGTAACTCTCATACCAATACCTATTCCATTAAATTATTGCCCACTGGTGCGGGATAAAATACGCCAAGACGGCGTTGCTCTCAATACCAATATCCAAGCTATTGGTCAATTGGACGTCTTGTTTTGATTTATTTTACCTGTGCACAGTAAGATCACAAACTTAAAGAAACGGGTATAACTATTTAAAATATTGCTTGAATATGGGCGCTAAACTCATTAGCTCCTACAAACCCTGTGGTGCGCTGCTTGGTTAATTCATTGCCTTGTAAATCAAAAAACAAAATTGAGGGCAAACCTAAGATATTATAATGCTGAACAAGCTCGGCATTATCAGGTGAGTCAAAGTCAGTCATATCAATCTGTAACCAGACAGTATTACTCAAGGCTTGCTGTACCTGGCTATCAACAAAGGTATATTTTTCAAATTCTTTACAAGCAATACACCAATCCGCGTACAAATCTACCATCACGGTTTTACCCTGTTCATTAGCCTTTGTCACTTCGTTTTGCAGCTGCGTCAAAGAGGTTACTTGTTTAAAGCTTGGGTGCTGAGCACTATTGGCAACAGTACTGCTGTTTGGAAATACTAATTGGTAAGTCAAATTAGCGCCAAAAAATAACATTAAGAAAATAACCAAAGAGCGCAAGCCGAACCAAAAGCCTTTTTCTTGTTGACTCTCTTGTGCTGCCGCATGGTTTTGGTTGGCGACATAGAAATAGCTAGCACTGGCTAATATCAATAATGCCCATAGCGCTTGGCTAGCAACTTCAGGGATAAAGCGCTCAAGTAAAAATATAGGTACAGCTAACAATAATAAGCCAAAGATATTTTTAATGATATTCATCCAGGCACCGGCTTTTGGTAATAGCTTACCGCCCGAGCTACCAAGTACTAACAAGGGTAAACCCATACCTAAACTTAAGGCATATAAAGCCGAGGCGCCCAAAACTACATCGCCAGTTTGTGATATATACAACAATGCCCCTGTTAATGGTGCGGTAGTACAAGGTGAGGCGACTAAGCCTGAAATAACGCCCATCATTAACACACCTGCATATGAACCACCTTTTTGCTGATTACTCATAGCATTGAGTTTGTTTTGCCAACTTGCAGGTAAGGCTAAATTAAACAATCCAAACATAGACAGGGCTAAGAAAATAAATAAAACACTTAAACTGATCAGTACAATAGGGTGTTGAAATACCGCTTGAAACTTGGCTCCTGCTAAAGCAACGACAATACCAAGCAAGGTATAAGTTACCGCCATACCTTGTACGTAAACAAAAGATAGAGTGAAGGCTTTCTTAGTGGTTAATGGTGTGCCGCTTTTGCTTTGTCCAACAATTATCCCCGTTAAAATTGGGTACATAGGGAAAACACAGGGGGTGAATGACAACAATAAACCACCGACAAAAAAAGCAATAAGGGTTAATAACAAACTCTCTTGCTTAAGCATATCAGCAAGCTGATGTTGCTCACTTTTTTGAGCATCACCTCGGCTTAGCTGAGCATTACTATTGCTTACGTTATTGTCACTTGTAGTAAATAACGACGAATTTACTGCCGCACTACCAGCAGAGGTAATTTTACTTAACTCGATCACCTGGCTTGTTGGTGGATAACAGAGGCCTTTTTCAGCACAACCTTGGTAGGTGACTTTGATATTGCCATCACTTGAGACCTGGTCGAGGTTTATAATGAAGCTTAAGTGCTCAGTAAATACCTGCTGAATACCAAAAAATTCATCCTCATGGTCTATTCCTACAGGTAATTCAACTGGAGTGAAGAGGATGTTGTTACCTTTAAACTTAAATTGATGACGGTAAAGGTAATACCCAGGGGCAATATCGAAGCTAACTTCTAATTGATTATTCTGTTGATAAAAATTGAAGGTGAATGCTTGGTCTACCTTTAAGAATTCATCATCATTGCTAAATAAGCTAGTGCTAGATATATCAAAAATCGATTGCTTCTCTTGCGCGACAGCCGGAAGAAAAGTAAAGCTTGTTAATATAACTAAACATAGGGAAAGTAAATTTTTCATTCGGTCTACTTCAAAGAATTAGTGATCCAGTTTAAATAATGCTTATCACCTTGCTGGATATTCAAGGCAATAACTTCCACCACGTCATACGGGTGTAATTGGTTAATTCGCTCATTTAAGGCTGCGAAGGTTTTTTCATCTGTTTTTATCAGCAATTGCACTTCACTATCGCATTGTAATTCGTCTTGCCAATAATATACTGAGGTGATGTTAGGAATAATATTAACGCAGGCAGCAAGTTTTTCTGTCACTAATTGTTGTGCAATTTTTTGGGCAACGGTTTCATCTGGGCACGTTGTTAATACTAATTGATACACTTTTGTTACCTAATTCCTGCAATCTTGTTGCTAGTATACCCTGAGAATTAAGGAAAACTTAGGGTTCTATCAGCTAGCCTTGAAAAAGACCTGTTTAGCCCAATATAAGTTTCATAGAAAATAAGGAATTATTATGTTTCAACTATTATTTGTGCTTTTTATCATTATCCCTATCATCGAAATAACGGTGATTATGCAAGTAGGCGCTTTACTTGGCATTTGGCCAACCATTGCTATCGTTGTTTTAAGTGCTTGGCTAGGGGCTAAATATGTCCGTCAACAA
>JALJPA010000098.1 GCA_022969215.1 Colwellia sp.
AGAGTATCACCAGGAGCCTACTTTAATATGGCCGGTGACAGTCGAGATCGCCAAGTATTTGATTTGCTATTACCAGAGTTAGAAAAGCGTGATTTAGCCTTTTTACATATTGGTATATTTGACGATAGCATGGAGTTTGATTATTTAGGCGGCAAAGCCTCAAGTTATGTTCGAGCGAACTACAGTAAAACTTTAGTGGGTGTGGGTAGTTACACCGCAGAAACGGCAAGTGAGGCAATCGAAGATAATAAGTTTGACCTTATTGCTATTGGCCGACCTTTCATTGCTAACCCTGATTATGTCGCTAAAATTCGCAATAAGCAGCCGTTAGTGAGTTATTCTGATGAGATGTTAACCAGCTTAGTTTGATATGAATAGAGTAGATTTAACTTAACTTGATTGAGTTTGGCTTAACCTAGTTCAAGCTAACTCAGTTGAGATAAATTTAAAACTCTTCACTAATCACTAGTGGAGAGTTTTATTTTTTAGCTATTAATGCAACTAAAACTATATCAGTGCTTAGTCGCTATAAAAAAATTATTCTTGGCTAAGAATTAACGCCTGCTCAACGTCCGCAAGAATATCTTCAATATGTTCAATACCAATAGATAAACGCACCATTTCTTTACTCACTCCTGCCTTAGCCAATTCTTCTGCGTTCAATTGTCTATGCGTTGTCGAGGCTGGGTGACAAGCGAGTGACTTAGCATCGCCAATATTAACCAGACGCACAATAAGCTGTAGTGCATCAATAAATTTAGCGCCCGCTTGTTCGCCACCTTTAATACCAAAACTTAAAATACCGCTGCTGCCTTCTGGCATATATTTCTGCGCCAATTGATAATCAGGTGAGGTCTCTAAGCCGGCATAATTTACCCAATTCACCGCGCTATGTGTTGATAAATATTGCGCAACACGAATAGTATTAAAACAATGGCGCTCCATACGTAGCGGCAAGGTTTCTAAACCTTGTAAGATCAAAAAGACATTCATCGGCGCAATAGCTGCGCCCATGCTTCTCAGCGGTACAACTCTCGCTCGAGCAATAAAGGCGGCATTGCCAAAAGTCTCAGTGTAACTAACACCATGGTAAGAAGGGTCCGGCTGATTCAATAGTGCAAAACGTTGGCTATGTTCATGCCAAGGGAAATTCCCTGAGTCGACAATAATACCGCCGATAGAAGTACCATGACCGCCAATGTATTTTGTTAAAGAATGCACCACAATATCGGCGCCATGTTCAAACGGGCGACACAATGCTGGGCTGGCGACAGTATTATCGACCACCAGCGGTACGCCATGTTTATGAGCGATAGCGGCCATTTTTTCTATATCTGCAATATTGCCGGAAGGATTTCCTATGGTTTCACAAAAGACGGCTTTAGTATTTTCATCAATTAAACTTTCTAAGGCAGCAAAATCATCATGACTGGCGAAGCGCACTTCAATACCTTGTTGTGGCAAAGTATGAGCGAACAAGTTATAGGTACCACCATATAACTTATTGATGCTGACAATATTATCGCCCACTTTTGCCAGTGTCTGAATAGTCGCGGTAATTGCCGCCATGCCTGAAGCTAACGCTAAACTAGCTATACCGCCTTCAAGTTCAGCAACTCTTTTTTCTAAGACCGCTTGGGTAGGATTGCCAATGCGAGTATAAATATTACCTTCAACTTTTAAATCAAATAAATCAGCACCATGCTGGGTATTATCAAAGGCATAACTTGTCGTTTGATAGATAGGTACGGCAACGGCCTTACTGCTTTTCTCTGGTGTATAACCCGCGTGGATAGCTATAGTTTCTTTACGCATATTCTTCCCTAAGTTGCTTATTAATCGAATGATTTTTATTCATCATATCGAATAGCGTTTAATGAAGATAAGACTGTAATGTCATTAAGATAGTTGTTTTAGTTATAAAACTATCAATATCAGTTAAACAATATCTCATGCTTTTGAGTGGCCTGATTTAACGCTTATGCACTTGCCACTGTAGCCTCGCACATTGAATAGTAACGAAGATAAATATTAATGCACAGGTGTAACCGCGCAGTTATTACTGTAAATTAGTCTCCTGCTTCTTCATTATGCCAACTATCATGACAAAAATTCGTTTGACCCAATACTCACACGGCGCAGGCTGTGGCTGTAAAATTTCACCATCGGTACTTGATGTGATGCTAAAGTCATCACTGGTTTTACCCGAGAATAATGCACTTTTAGTGGGTAATAGCACCAAAGATGACGCGGCTGTTTTTGATATTGGTAATGATCAAGCCGTGATTTCAACCACTGATTTTTTTATGCCTATTGTCGATGATCCTATGGACTTTGGTAAAATTGCCGCCTGTAATGCCATTAGCGATATTTATGCCATGGGTGGCAAGCCGCTAATGGCGATAGCTATTTTGGGCTGGCCAGTAAAACTTTTAGCGCCAGAAATAGCCCAACAAGTGCTTGATGGAGCAAGAATGATCTGTGCTGAGGCCGGGATCCCGTTAGCGGGTGGGCATTCCATTGATGCGCCTGAGCCTATTTTTGGTTTAGCAGTTACAGGTCTGATCAATAATGCGCACATTAAGCGCAACAATACCGCAGGGGTTGGCGATCTTTTGTATTTAACTAAGCCGTTAGGTATTGGCATTATGACCACGGCTGAAAAACAAGGGAAACTGTTACCTGAACACACACAACTAGCACCGCAAGTGATGAAAACCTTAAATACTATTGGACAGAAATTTGCAGCACTGGATGTCGTTACGGCTATGACTGATGTCACGGGCTTTGCACTTTTAGGACATCTATTGGAAATGTGTCAAGGCAGTGATGTTGCTGCTGTTATCGATTTTGAGCAAGTACCCTTCATGGAATTCGTCAATGATTACATTGACCAAGGCTGCATACCTGGTGGCTGTGAGCGAAATTTTGACAGTTATGGCGAGCACGTTGGGCCGTTAAGCGCTAAGCAAAGAATACTTTTGTGCGATCCTCAAACCAGTGGCGGTTTACTGGTGGCAGTACAACCACAAGGTAAGGAAGAATTTGAAGCGCTATGTCGAGATAATGGCCTTAACCTACAACCTATTGGTGAGCTAGTGGCGGCAACTTCACCAACCGTGAGCTTGTTGTAATGACCATAAATACTTCAACAATAGAGCGAGCCAACAGCGCAGATTTTCGCGCTATTATTCGCAATAAAATTCCTTTAATGGATGTACGGGCGCCAATTGAATTTGAAAAGGGTGCTTTTAATCAGTCGATAAATTACCCTCTGATGACTAATGATGAACGAGCGGAAGTGGGCCTTTGTTATAAAAACAATGGCCAAGCGGCTGCCATCACTCTAGGCCATAGTTTAGTTGCAGGACAGACTAAAGCGAGTCGGTTGGCACAATGGCAAGACTTTGCTCGGGAAAATCCACAAGGCTATTTATATTGTTTTCGCGGCGGTTTACGTTCACAAACGGTACAGCGTTGGTTAAAGGAATCGGGTGTTAACTATCCACTGCTTACCGGTGGTTATAAAGCCCTTCGTCAGTTTTTACTGAACGAACTGGACAAATTAGCATTACAGCCATTGATGATTTTAGCCGGCAATACTGGCTGTGGCAAAACGCCTTTTCTAAGCCATTGTGTTAACAGTTTAGATTTAGAAGGTGCAGCGGGTCATCGAGGTTCGAGTTTTGGCGGCTTCGTTACCAGACAATCAAATCAAATAAATTTTGAAAATAAGCTCGTTGAACAATACATCACGGGTAACTATAACTCAGAGCAAACCTTGCTCTTAGAAGATGAAGGCAGGGCAATTGGCAGCATTCATTTACCGGAGAGTTTACGTACAGCCATGGCATTAGCGCCATTAGTGGTGCTTGAAGAAAGCTTAGATTATCGACTTGAGCATATTTATCAAGAATATATCATAAAAATGACAGCCCAATACCAAGCTAAATATGGTGTTGAACAAGGCTTTGTCGCCTTTAGTCAGTATTTAGAGCAAGGCCTGTTCAAAGTACGAAAGCGCCTTGGTACCGAGCGTTACGGCCAATTAAAGGCAATACAGAGTATGGCTTTAACCCAACAGGAAAATGGTCAACTTCACTATCATTTTGATTGGTTAAAACCTTTGCTCAGCGAATACTATGATCCTATGTATCAATACCAATTAGGACTAAAGGCCGAAAGAATAATTTTTCGTGGCAATAATGCCCAATGTTTATCTTTTTTGAAAAATGAGCTTGTTTTGGCTCGTTAGTGTTAGTTATACCAATCTCACTAACTATGTGATCATTTCTACTTGCTAAAATCACCAACTACGGCGTTATTTATTTAATAATTAGAACAACTAGTTAATGAAATAAATACCTTGTATTTGGCAATTTTCTCTACGTATAAAATAGATCACTTAATTAATGAAACTGGTATTATTTTACTTCACTTACCTCAATGTAATCACTGCGCTAGCTGGCTCAGCTTGATAACGTTCAAACATGCTGGCGAGGGTTTCATGTGCGGTACTAAGCTGTTTTTCCTTTAAAAATTCTGGATTATAAAGTTTGCTGTATGAACGCTCTGCCAAGTCACAGCAAAAGGTGACGATAGTTTTTCCCGGGCCCATTTTTGCTGCTACATATAAGGCACCAGCAACATTTAAAGCTGAACTACTGCCGAGTAAAATACCATCTAGTTGGCTGAGCTCTCGGGAAATGGTCACTAAGTCTTGATCCGGTAAACGGATGGCCTTATTTATTTTGGCCTGACGGAAATTTTCAACGCAGCGCATTATGCCTATGCCTTCAGTAAATGAACTGCCGTTCGCTTGATACTGGCCGGTTTTTAAATAGTTGTAGACACCTGAACCATGGGGATCAACCAACCAAGTTTGTAATTGCGGATTTTGTTCTGATAAATACATTGAGTTACCCGCTATAGTACCGCCAGTACCAACGACAGAAACCAGTGCGTCAATATGGCCTTGAGTTTGTTGCCAAATTTCGGGGCCAGTATTGAGATAATGGGCTTTACAATTACTGGTGTTTTCAAACTGATCGGCCCACCAATAATCCTCGTGCTGCTCACCAAGGTTTTTGGCGGTATGATAGAAGTGTTTTGGATCAGCAAAGGGGCAAGCATCAACTAATAACAATTGTGCATTATAGAGTGCGATCATTTGCTCTTTCTCTATCGCTTGTCCTTTTGGCATTACCGCTAACATATTAAAACCATAGGCTTTGGCAACAAGGGCTAAGCCAATACCGGTATTGCCAGCCGTTCCCTCTACTATGGTCATGCCAGCTTTCAAATGACCATTTTCAATTGCATCTTTTACTAATTGTAAAGCCGCCCGGTCTTTAATCGAACCACCCGGATTTTGTTGCTCACACTTTAATAATATTTCACAACCCGTTAAGTTGCTCAGGCTATTGATGCGCAATAAATCGGTATTGCCGATTAATTCAGTAATATTATTAGCAACTTTATTGGTAGTGTTATGGGAAAGTATTGTCATGACGTCTCAAAATTACTAGGTGTATATAAAAGCGTAGACACGACTAAGGTTAAGTCAAGATTCTGTTATTTATCAATTTTCTCTCAACATAATTGCCGGGAATAACTGGGCATACCCAAGTTAACCTTGAGTGAACAGCAAAAATATTGTTGATAGCCGTAATGTTTACGCTTTATCTAGCGGGATGATTAAACTAAAGTTTGCTCCGCCCATGTCGGACTTTTCAATAGTGCACTGGCCTTTATGCCAGTCCATAATTCTTTTAACTATAGCGAGACCTAGGCCAAAGCCACCTTGTTCTTTGTTCCTACTTTTATCTAAACGGGTAAAAGCTTGGAAGATACTTTCTCGATCCTTTTTATCAATACCTTTGCCATTATCGCTCACTGAAATAATAAGTTGATTATTTTGCATGCTCGCTTTAATTTCAACTAGGCTATCGGCATAACGAATCGCATTAGTAATTAAGTTTTGGCTGGCTCGTTCTATTAGATGTCCGTTACATAAACAAGAAAGATCATCTTGCAGTGTAAGTGTTAACGTTTTATCTGTACTGCGTTTTTGCTTCTCTACTTGATTTACTAACAGCTCATTAATGTTAACCATGGTTTTACTATGCGCTTGTTCAAGGGTTTCGATACGAGAATAATTGAGCATTTCATCGACGAGAGTTTCCATTTCTTGTAAGTCGCTGGTAATCCCTGCGACTTGCTCTGGCTTAGCATTATCTAACATGGCCAAAGAAAACCTAAGCCTGGACATAGGTGTTCTTAATTCATGAGACACGGCATTTACCAATTGGGTTTGCTCTAGCAGTAATTTGGTAATACGTTTTGCCATATCTTGAAAAGTTTGCACCACTATTGCGGTTGGAGAGCTTTTATTTATCTTACAGCTTATGGCGAGATTACCTGAAGAAATATCACTGGCCATTTGTTTTAACTTGACTAAATCTAGCCAAATAGGACGGATCCATAGTGCGATAAAAGCAGCTAGTAACAGATAGGAAATAGCTAAGATAATATATTTTAATTGAGTGTTTTCATGCGGGCTGTTTCCATCGTTGTTGTCTCCATGGTAAGTGACCTCTAGGGGACCAAGTTGATATAGGCTGCTGCTATTCTTCCCTTGCATAGGGTTAGCGTGCAGATAAATGAGCGGACGTTGCTGATGATCATAAATAACCACGGCTTCACCCTCTAGCAGGCGTGATTTTTGCTCACTTAACCAGGCAATGTCATCTAGTGAAATTATTGCCAGCGCAATGCTAGATTGTTGGGTAAAAAGCTGCACTTTTTTAGTATCGTTTCCGATCAGTGCAGGCAGTGCTTTGGCAATATTCACCGCTTGTTGAATTTCAGCAATATTTTCACTTTCGTCAGTTAGTGTTAAATGTTGCCATAACAATTCAGAGCCCCAGTTGATGCTGAGTAACCCTATGACTATTGCCAAATATAAACTGATAAATAACTTTATCATGGTGAGTTTTTATCCAAATATTATCGAGTTAGGCCGTGTGCTATTATTGCCATGCAGAGGAGCAAAATAAATACCCCTTGCCCCAAATGGTCATTATTTTATAAGGCTTTTGGGTATCATCAGCTAATTTTTTACGCAAACGCGAAACTCTTACATCAACACTGCGATCAAAACCATCGTAATCGCGGCCTATCATTTCTTGATGGATAAAATCACGACTTTGCGGCTCGTCGGGGTTATTGGCCAGTAGCCAAAGTAATTCAAACTCATGGCTAGTTAGCTCAATATGTTTTTTATTTAAATGCACTTGACGGGATTTTTTATCAATACTGAGTTGGCCAATTTTAAGGCTGTCTTGCTCTGTCGCCTTGGTGTTTTGTGTGCGCCTTAATACCATATTGATTCTAGCGAGCAGTACATGAGGCACTACAGGTTTGATGATATAGTCATCAGCGCCTATTTCTAAGCCGATGACATGGTCTAAATCACTGTCTTTGGCGGTAAGAAAGAGTATCGGTTTAGTAAATTTTTTCCTTACTCGTCGGCAAATACTAAAACCGTCGAGTTTGGGCAGCATAATATCAAGAATAACTACATCGGGTTGTTTGGCTAGAATAAACGCAGGTGCTTGTTCACCGCTATGTAATACAGTTACTCTAAAGTTGTTTGCTTGTAGAAATTGCTGGATAAGGCTGGCAAGACGCACATCATCCTCAACTAATAAAATATGCAACATTAAAATAGACTCCAGCCCGAGCGCAAACGGCGTCGATATTTTTTAGCAAGGCTGCTATTGATAGTGATCAATTGCTTGGCAATAATATGGTGATTATCATCTTTTAAGGTATATACCATGTTTTCCTCAATGTTGATTTCAATGACAGCTTTAATCGTTTTTTGCTTAAGCCAACAGGCCACTTTGGTTATGCCTTGATAAAGGCAACTGTTGATGGCTTTTGGTGCTTGCCAACTAACCGTTGCTGTCATGCTGCAGGCATCTCCTGGTTTTTTAACAATACACACTAACGGTTTTATTGAAAATTCAATGATACTTTTCTCTTCTGATTCTTCATGAGTAGCAAGAGCAGAGACAGAAAAAAAGCTAAATAAGAGTAGAATTGCCCAGGTGTTACAACGCATATTCTACCCCAACAAAAAAGGTATCAATAACATCATCATGCACCAGAGGGCTATTGGTCAGCGAACTGTCTAACCACTCTCTTTGTAGCGTTAATTTCACCGACCAATTTTCGTTAATGGCATATTGGTTAATAAACTTAAAGTATGGGCTTAAACTTGCTTTACCCTGATAATATAATTCATCGACAACATTATCTTTTTCATCAATGCCATAGTAATAATCAACTTGTTCTTTGCTTTGCCAATTAGCCCCTATGGTCAGGGTTAGCAGGTTGTTGGGTATCGTACTGAAAGTAAATGGCTGCTCTAATGCTAGCTGAGCATTTAAGCCATTATAAATATTATTGATATTATGCAATAACTTAACTTGAAAATGACTGTGCTGGAAGAAAAACCAATTCACTTGCAAACCTGCATCGAATGCCCACTTTCGTTCTTGTACTTGACCGAGTTCCACTTCAATAATATCAGTCTCAGTCTTACCTGTACCTTCTATGGCATCGATGGCTTCATCGAATTGAGCTTCGCTTACTATGCTGTTAGAGAGGGTATTAACGAAAATATTATTGGGGTGCCAACGCTCAAAAAATGAATTCTCTCGATTAATCTGACTAATCGCGCTAAATGACAAAGCATCGCTTTCGTAAAATGTAAAGCCTAAGGCATTGTTATCTATAAATACTTTCTCTCCATAATAACTAAAGTTGGGTACTATAACTAAGGGGATATTATCGCCATCATTTAGCGGGTTGGTGATAACACCAGCACCCAAAGCAATGGAGAATTGCCACTCACCCACGGGCACACAGTCGCTATCTGCAGGTGAACATTGTGCATATACTGACGGGCTAATGATAAATAGTAGGAAAATTAAATACTTCAATTTCATGACTTCTAGTGAATAGCAATGGTATTGCCTATAAGTTAACACTGAAGCAAGAGTGGGTCACTGCCGATTACACAAGGTTACATTTGGTAGCACCTGACAACGGAATTATTACTGACATTCGGTAAAGTAAATTTAAACATAACAAAGGAGAATGAATAATGTTTAATAAAAATTTTGCGCTTTTCTCGATGTTTACTCGATCTGAATTAGCGTTGTGTTTACTGCTTAGTCTGGTTACGTTTACCTCAATGTTAACGGGCTGTGTTAGTGACAATGACAATATCAAGGAGGTTCCAGAACTCAATGGTTTACAGATGAGTTTAACGCCTTTGGCAAGAGGGGTAACCAAAACAGCTACTACTTTTGAGCAATATATTAAAAATGGCCTCTACTTACGTAGCGAACAAAATAACTATGCAGTTGATGGCGTATTGGAAAGTTCTGCTTTGGCTGATAAGGCAAGTGCCGGTGATGCTGGGTTTTCTCAAACGAATGTTCAGCAACAGGGAGTTGCCGAAGGGGATAGAGTAAAATATGACGGCGAATATATGTATATTGCTAACAATCAATATGATTTTCATATACTTGAAAGCTCAATGCAGGAGCAGACTCAAAGCTCTGTTAGAGTGATGCTCCGAGATAATAATGGTGATGTCAGTGAGGCAGCAAGTATTCCCTTAAATTTACCGTCGGCTAATATTAACAGCTTATATCTAAACAATAATACCTTGGTAGCCGTTTCAGATCTTTATCAAGAGCAAGCCGATTATATGAATGCTACTTATATTGCCACGGACTCTATTATGCCAACTAAAGCTCAATTTAATGTTTCATTGATAAATGTTAACGAGCCAAAAAATAGTAGCACTATAGGTTCACTTACCTTTGATGGCTTTGTTGTTGATAGCCGCAGAGTAGGTGATACCTTATATGTGGTTAGTCGCTATTCGCCTGTAGTAGATGATTTAGTTTATGCTGAAAGCAAAGCAGAAAAGTGGGCAAACTACCGCCGCATTATGGATACTAATATCAGTGCCTTATTGCCTAAATATCGTGACCAAGACGGTATTGAGCGAGCGTTAGTTACAGCAGAAGACTGTTACCTTCCTGAGAATGCCACTGATAAAGATGGCTTTGATGACATGGTAACGTTAACGGCAATCAATATTAATAATCCGCAGCAGCTGACCTCTGCCTGTGTGAATAGCCAAGTACAAGGGATTTATGCTACATCTTCCTCTGTTTATTTGTATAGCACTAACTATGTAAACCAATTTTTCTTTGACAGCAAAGCTAGCGAACAAAGCTCTGTGATTCATAAGTTTACACTTGATGGTAACGCAATTGATTATGTTGCATCAGGCACTATTTCGGGCCGTTTTGACTGGCATATGTCTAACTTAAGGTTTAGTGAGCATAATGGTGATTTACGGGTAATAACCACTGCAGGAGATCGCTTTTCTGGTTATCAACATAAACTGAATATTCTTAGACAAAATAATAATAATCTTGCTCTTGTTGCTCAGTTACCGAATGCAAGTAACCCTAAACCCATAGGTAAGGTAAACAATGACGGCATAGTCCTAGAAGATATTAAATCGGTCCGGTTTTTTGGTGACCTAGCCTATGTGGTAACATTTTTAACAACGGATCCACTGTATGTAATTGATCTCTCTGACCCTATGAATCCTGTTATTCAGGGCGAACTAGAGGTTCCTGGTTATTCTTCTTATCTACATCCGGTATCACCCACTCTATTATTAGGCATAGGGCAAAACGTTGGTTTAGGCATACTTGAAATAAATAACGGCCAAGATCTGCCAGCAGAAGACTTTCCGCTCATTCAAGGCGCAAAAGTCAGTTTATTTGATGTCAGTGATTTATCAGCGCCAAAAGAAATACGCTCTTTAGTGTTTGAAGGTGCTTATACGCCAGTTGAATATAATTATCATGCTTTTACTTCTTTAGCGACTGAAGATGACTCATATCGTATCGCGCTTCCTTTTGAGCGTTGGTTAACGACCAGTTATGTGCAGGAAGGGGGGGGGATAGTGTACGAATGGAGTCAGGAAAATTTCCTTGGCCTATTTGATATCAGCAATATAACTCAAGGTGTTAGTAGTGCTGAATTAAATTATATTGGCAATGTTGATGCCATTGATACCGAAGGGCCTTTTAATCATGCCTCTGCTTGGGATGACCGAGCGATATTACATTATGACGATGTTTATTATATTCATGGCATGCAAGTCTGGAAATCATTATGGCACAGCCCAGAACAAGTGATGGGGCCATTTTAGCTTAACAACCCAGGTTACTTACCAAGCTCTCATCAGGAGAGCTTTTTTATGACTAAAATCAATATAGGAATTTATTTAGTTAAATAAAGTCCTGGTTTGTTGATTTGCATCATTGATTGCGGACTGTCGACAGCAGTAAAATCAAACTTTTTATAAAGTTCGTGAGCATCAAGGGTACACAGCATAAACCGTCTTAAGCCTTGCAAGTCACTATGCTGCATAATAAAGTCTATCAAGGCGGTGCCTAGGCCACGATTACCATATTCAGGCAAGATAAAGACATCGGCTAAATAAGCAAAAGCGGCTTTGTCAGTAATTACCCGTGCAAAACCTATTTGTCGATCATTAAGGTACAAGCCAAAACACATTGAGTTGCTAATCGCTTTTGCAACCAATTCCTTTGATATGCCTTTCGACCAATAACAACTAGTTAAGTAACTATGAATTACGTTAAATTGTAGGCTGCTCTTATCATCACTCACTAAAAAGGTTTGCTCTTGGCTGGTTATTTTTTTTTGAGTATTTTTTTGCACCTTATCTTGAACTTCATCATAAAGCTGTATTTTCATATTATCTGACATATTAATTCCCAATTATCATCGCTATGCTGGCTAAGGTTGCTAATGCCAAGGTGATATTAAATACTTGCCAATGACGAGGTGTTTTTAACAGTCGCTGCATTGCTACCCCGCAACAAATCCAAAATAAACTACCGATAAAGCCGGTTATGCTCC
This sequence comes from Colwellia sp., assembly GCA_022969215.1. Taxonomy (GTDB): domain Bacteria; phylum Pseudomonadota; class Gammaproteobacteria; order Enterobacterales; family Alteromonadaceae; genus Colwellia. The sequence continues at coordinate 12,052 of JALJPA010000098.1, forward strand.
AAGCAAAAATCACCATAAATACCGAATAGAAATATGCCTCGCCTACTAGAGTAAAAGCAGAAAGACAAGTGAGGCTGGTCATCCAGGCTTTAGGATTAATAAATTGAAACACCACGCCATGCCAGAAACTCAAGGGTTGAGCGCCTTTATCTTGTTTGCTAACAGGCGAGGCAAAAGCTATTTTCATTGCCAAGTACAGCATATAAGCAATACAAATTACCTTAAGTACTTGTTGTGCTGCCGGGTAGTTAACAAATATGGCACCCAGACCAAGGCTTAACAGCAGCACTAGCAGTACAATACCTAAGCGAATGCCAAAGACAAAGGGCATACTGGCGCGAAAACCAAAGTGTGCACCGTTGGCTGAAAGTAACATATTATTTGGACCAGGGGTTGATGCCGCAGTAAGGGTGAAGATCAGTAGGGGTAACATCAGCGCAAAAAGTTGTTCGTACATAAAAGTCCTTGCATTAATCAAATTGTATGCATACAATTGTTATTTGTTAGGGTGTCATTGTTCAGGTGTCATCATATTGATTTATTTTTATTACTCAAGGACTTTATTGACACCATGACAATTTGGACACCAATACTCGATAGTGCATTGCCAAAGTATTTGGCCTTAGCCCAGGCTATAGAAGAAGCAATTAATCAAGGTGAATTAAAACCTGAAGATAAGCTGCCACCACAGCGACGTTTAGCCGATGCAATAAAGGTAACCATAGGTACAATTTCTCGTGCCTACAGTGAGGCTGAACGGCGCGGTTTGGTTACGGCCAAAATGGGCAGTGGTACTTATGTTCGAGTAAAGAATAATATCAATGCAATAGTTGACGAAATGGCTCAGGACATTGCTGGTAAAATTGATATGCAGATGGCCTTTGCACCAGAAGGTCCACAGATAAAAATGTTAAATCGTGCAATGACATCAATGGCTGAAAGTGAAAATTTACTTGGTAATTTACTGCATTATGCTCCTGAACTTGGTTACCCTAATCATCGCAAGAGTTTTCAGCGGTGGCTTACTGATGAGCCGGTAGCATTAAAAGACTGTGATTTCTTGTTCACTCACGGTGGCCAACATGCCATTAGTGTCGCAATTAATGCTTTATGTCGAGAGGGGGATATCATTCTCACAGAAGATTTAGTCTTCCCTGGTATCTTGGCAGCAGCACAAAATAAAGGTGTTAAACTTGTCTCTATTGCCATGGACGAACAGGGAATCATGCCAGACAAAGTTTTACAGGCTTGTCAGCGGCATAAACCGCGAATGATATACTTAACACCCAATAGCCAAAACCCCTGTGGAACACAGTTATCAATTGAGCGGCGTCAAACACTAGTCGATATTTGCTGTGAGCATAACGTTTTGATTCTAGAGGATGATGTGCAGTTTATTGCCACTAAAGATAAACCAAAAAGCATGCAAGAATTGGCACCTGAGCAATGTATTTATCTAAGTAGCTTTTCCAAACGCTTTAGTGGTGCAATGCGCATTGGTTTTTTGGTAGCACCTAATAACATCTATAATAAAATGCGACTATCACTGCGGGCTTCTTCTTGGACTAATTCTCCAATATTAATTCATTGGTTGTGTCAGTGGATGGATAATGGTGAATTGGCTAAGTTAGAGCAATGGTTAGCTACAGAAATGACAGCACGACAAGCACTAGCTCAGCAATATCTTGCTGCTTGGAAGCCGAATAGCCAACAAACCAGCTTTAATTTATGGCTAGAGTTACCGCCAGGTTGGTTGAGCCATGAATTTGTAGCTCAAGCAAAAGAACATGGGGTGTTAGTGCGTAGTGCGGATGACTACCGAGTGGGTCAACAAATACCATCGCCAGCCATTCGTTTGTGTTTAAGTAGGCCAAAAACTCAGATGCAACTAACTGATGCATTAATAATAATTAAAACCCTTTTGCAGCAAGGACCCTCTTTAAAAGAGGCGGTTATGTAAAGTTATTCCTTTAGGTGATTTTTGATCGTTTTAAAATATATGGTAGGTTTTTAATATTAATTCATACAATGACCTTAGCGATCAAGGACAATACCAATACCAATATGCATATGTATCATCATTGCTAATATACTCATTAAGGTTAACCGTTCTAGTTGAGTCACTAAGCTTACAGGTGACCCACCTTAACCAAGATAATTGTTTCCTGCTCTACATAAGGAAAATGTTCACTCAAATGCGGACTACGAAGCCAAGAGCCTTCGGGGTAGCGACCATGCTCATCAATAAACTCGCCACTAATGACAAATATTTCTTCACCACCAAAATGCCGATGCGGTTGAAATCGTTCACCTTGTGGCCACTTAACTAACGCTGTAGATTGACCTTGGTAGTTGTGCAATGGCATAACCATTAAGTTGCCCATGCCCGGTGACCAACTTGTTTTTGTAGTATCAATGACAACATGTTCATTATCACCCGATTGAAACTGGTGCAGCTTTACGAATAATATACAGCCGTCTTTGCTAAATGGCGCATGACGAAACCCCTCAGGATTTCTAAAATAGCTGCCAGCATGATAGTCACCAGTGTGATCAGAAAAACTACCAGATAAAACAAGGATCTCTTCGCCTAGCGGATGGTCGTGTTCATTAAAGCTAGCGCCGGGATCAAACTTAACTAAGCTGGTGGCATGGCCTCTTTCGGCATCTTCTCTGGCTAAGGGTTTACGCCAAACACCCGGATGCGGACTAGCTAGCCAAGGTTGTTCGTGGGTATTAATGAATACCTTTTCAGTAAAGTTCATATTGAGCATTTTTTTCCTCTAATACCAATTCATTAAATAATCTACTTGGTATAATATCCTCTACTCAATTCTATACCAAGTACGCACAATAGGGTTTGGTAAGCACTTTTAGGTACATCTTTATGAATAATAAGACAATTAAATTTTCAAGAAAGTCAGCACCTGAACAGACTGCTCGTATGGTTGAAACCATTGTCGGCTGTAAATGGTCACTCACTGTTTATAATTTACTGAAGCATGATATTCGTCGGCCAGGAGAAATGGTAAAGAGTGTTGAAGGTTTAACCACTAAGGTGCTAAATGCTTGTTTAAAGCGCAATATAGAGTTTGGTATCGTTGAACGGGAAAGCTTTAATGAAATTCCACCTAGGGTTGAATATAGAGTAACGGAGTTAGGGGATAAATTTATCCACATACTGACTGAATTAGAAAAGCTGCAAGCAGAAATAGATGACAGTAGCTTATAAGTTTATTTATGATATCTTTGCGCTACGAAAAAGACGTAGCGCGAAAAGTTCGTCACTTAAGAAAGTATTAAAAGCCTTTAATAATCACCACTAATTCTATAACTAATCAATAACTAAGCTATAAAGAACCCTATGAACGCCAATTCGCTAATAATTCTCGATTTTGAAACTACCGGCCTGTCCCCTGACAATGGTGATCGAGCCATTGAAATAGGTGCCGTTAAACTTGAAAATGGAGTGGTCACTGAGCGCTTTCAAGAGCTGATGTATCCTGGGCGACCGGTGAGTCATTTTATTGCCGATTACACCGGCATTACTAATAAAATGTTAAATGAAGCGGCGCCATGTGATGAAGTTATGGCACGCTTTGCTGACTTTATTCAAGGGTATAACCTTGTTGCCCATAATGCCTCGTTTGATAAACGTTTTTTAGACAGTGAACTAAAACGCATATCAAGAGTCTATGATGGTCAATTTGTTTGCTCGTTATTACTGTCTCGCCGTCTAAACCAAAGTGCGCCTAATCATAAGTTAGGAACACTCATTAACTACAAAGGTATTGCCTCAAATGGTAGTTTCCATAGGGCGTTATACGATTCTGAAATGACAGCCAAACTTTGGTTAGCCATGTTAGATGATATTCAAGAAAAAGCGGCTATTGATGAGGTACCGTTTTCATTAATACAAAAGCTGACTAAAACCACTAAAGCCAATGTCGGTAAGTTCTTAGCTAGCTATAAATAATCGGCTGTTTTGTTTTATAATATAGTTTAGTGTTATGAGTAAACAAGCGAGGCGGGGAAGCCGACTGACGTAATATAGAGCGCAATAACCTAAGGGACTTTTGCAGTTATTTGGCTGGTGAAATACTCTTTTAAAAAATTAAAAATG
>JALJPA010000099.1 GCA_022969215.1 Colwellia sp.
ACGACCATACATTGCTGTACCAACAACAATTTTTTTCGCTGCTACGCCTTGTGCTAATAATAAATCGACAGCATTAGTGATGGTATAAGCCGGACCTTTACGTGGTTCGCCTTTATCATTTAAGCCAGTGCCATTACATTCATCAACACTTAAATGGCTACCACAATTTAAACCAGTTTGATGACCGGTAACGTTGTTCCAGCCGCCAAAGAAGTCATACGTCATGGCGAAAATGTAATCCATAAACTGCGTAGCTGCGGCGTAGTCGACATCTTCAATTTTGTCATAACCTGAGCCTATAGCTGAAGTAAGCTGATATTCACGACCAGTGTCAGCTTCTAATTCGTTTAACATGGTACGAAGCTCTTGCATTAAGGCTACATAGGCTGGGCCATCATTAATGGGGTCACCTAAGCTTGTTGAGGCGCCACTGCCACCGGGGAATTCCCAATCAATATCAACACCATCGTAGAATTTCCATGTTTTTAGAAATTTCTTCATTGAAGCGACAAAGACATCACGATTAGCTTTTTCAGTAAAGCCGTAGAAAGGGTCTGATAACGTCCAACCACCAACAGAAGGTAGTATTTTTAAATCAGGATTACGTTGTTTTAACGCCATTAATTGCGCGTAAGTACCACGAATAGGATCGTTTGAGTCAATGCCAGGTAAGGTTTTTTGTACTGCAGCCCATGGGTCATGAATAACGACTTCATAATCTGCAGAGCCAGCACAGGCCTTTTCTAACGCACGCCAGCTATTGCCATTTTCAATTTCTTTTAGCGATTCATTTGCGCCACAAATTGGAATAAAGCCGTATAATAAATGCGTTAAGTTATCAGCAGGTATTTGGCTGACATCATAGCCGCGGCCGTAAATTCCCCATTCAACAAAATAAGCACCAACAACATTATCAATTTGTCTTGGGTAGCTGCCATTATTGGGATCTATGTTCATCGAAAGTGGTGCTAAATGGCCACCATCGGTATCAGCGATGACGATTTCTTTACCGGCACTGGTTGCACACACAGAGCCTTCACACAATTCGATAGTCATCTGATGACGGCCAGACTTATCATAAGGAAAGTTGATAACACCGCTTTTGGTACCGGCAGAAAAAGTGCCTGCGTTTACCATATTATTATCAAAATATACCTTATAGCTATCGCCGCCCGAGCCACTCCATGAATTCCATTTAACAGAGATATCAACTTGCTCTTTGGCTGTAACTAAATCTTTGTAAGAGCCATTACCTTCAAGGTCGACTTCTACAAAAGAGTAGTTTTGTGGGGTCCAATCGATGCTTGGTGCAGCTGGTGCTGCAGTCGCTTGTTGTGATGAAAGTGCTGCACTAATTGCGCACACTGTGAGTAGCTTTTTATTCATATCTGCCTCTTATTATTATATTGCTGATGGTTATACCAATGGCATATTCAGCATTGTTGTTGGTATTATTTTGTGGGGGATTCTAGTTAATTTTATTTGAGCTAAATACAAGTCAATGTTGGCGTCACTGCCATCTTCATCTGTAGCACTAATAAATAAGACAGCGCTGTCATTTTTGATGAAAGAAGTAATTTTTACCGGCGAGATAGTAGCTGCCAATGTAAAGGGATTATTCATTGTTATTACTTTTTTCATAACACTTCCTTTTAACGTACTGTTAACTTGTTTTTATCATGTCATTTTAAGCTAACACAAAAATTAAATAGGTCAACATGTCGCCATTTGCAGTCGTTAAATTGTACAAATAAATTAAAATGTAATATTTATTATTTAATTTCATACTGTTAAGTTGTAATGATGTGTTTAGTTGATATTTGTACTAACTCGGCGGGAGAAACGATATTTGTCGACTTTGACAATATACCAATAGGAGCGCACTCGTTGCTAAACAAGGAGGCTAGGTAAATAATTAATAGGTTTAAATTAATGGAATATATTATATCCTTTAGGTATATATATAATTATTTTCGTTGTGAAAATCCCTTGTTCAGCCAATGGAGATTATTGGTATTTATAAAACAATTAGTTGAATTTTTTAGGGGCGCTGAGTAGTTTGTTGGCGGAAATAACATGAGAATAAATCAGCTAGCAATAGGGAATTCGCTAGCTGATCACTAATGGCTTTTATAGAATTAGTAGGTGTTGTTTTCTCTGCTTACTCACTTGGTTGCGTCATTTTATCTGCTTGTAAAATATCAGCCAATTGTTCATCAGTTAATAAATTTTGTTCTTTTATTAAGGTGATGATTGATGCGCCACTACTCAGTGCCTCTTTGGCGATTTTAGTCGATGTTTCATAACCCAAATATGGGTTAAGTGCGGTAACGAGTCCTAAGCTATTATCGAGTAATTCTTTACAGCGTTTTTCATTGGCTTCAATGCCGCCGATACATAAAAAGTTAAACATATTAACGGCATTGGTTAATAAGTTTTGTGAATCAAGCAAGTTCAGCGCAATTAATGGCTCCATGGCATTTAATTGTAATTGGCCAGCTTCGGCTGCCATGGTAATCGCCATATCGTTACCTATTACTTGATAAGCACATTGGCTAACGGCTTCAGGAATAACTGGATTGATTTTTCCTGGCATGATCGAGCTACCTGGTTGGCGTGCGGGCAAACTGATTTCACTTAAACCAGCTCTTGGTCCCATGCTTAATAATCTAAGATCATTGGCAATTTTAGATAATTTCAATGCTAAGCGTTTTAATGTCGCTGAATAAATAACAAACGCACCCATGTCAGAGCTGGCTTCTATTAGATCTTCAGCTTCAGAAAAATTAATACCGGTAAGCTCAGATAATTTGTTAATGGCGATAGTGCCATAACCTCTTTGGGTATTAATACCGGTACCAACAGCGGTACCACCTAGGTTAATCTCGGTTAGTAATTTACCCATGTTTCTTATTAGCTTTATATCTTCCCTTAAGGTGGAAGCAAAGCTGTTAAATTCTTGACCCAGGGTCATAGGTACAGCGTCTTGCAGCTGAGTTCTGGCTAACTTTAAAATACCGGAAAATTCTTTCGACTTATGGGTAAAGCTTGCGACTAGCTGTTCGACGGCGGTCAGTAACGACTCTTGATTAAGTAATACCGCTAAACGAACAGAGCTTGGGTAAACATCGTTGGTGGATTGCGACATATTTACATCGGTATTCGGATGTAAATAGTGATATTGGCCTTTTTCATGACCCAGCAGCTCTAAACTAATGTTGGCCAGCACTTCATTAATATTCATATTACTTGAAGTACCCGCACCACCTTGGATCATATCGATAGCGAAGCTTTTGTTAAACTGCCCGGTATGTATATATTCAGCTGCTTTAATGATAGCGCTGGCTTTGACTGTATCTAAAGACTTTTGTTGTAAGTTGGCAGTGGCACAAGCCGATTTTACATACGCCAAAGCATTAATCAATTCTGGGTAGTCAGTTAACTTTTTTCCAGATAGTTTAAAGTTATTTACTGCGCGCTGGGTTTGAATGCCATGGTAGCATTCTTGGGGAATTTCCATGGTGCCGAGTAAATCTTTTTCTATGCGATAAGTGTTGTTTTCTTTGAATGAGATGATGCTAGCTGACATTGTTATTACGGGTCGAGGGGTAGTGGCGCTAAGGTAATAATTGCTAAGGGTTATTACCAATGCCTATTTGAATTACAAGTTATGCAAGTTGTGCATAACGTTAGCTTAGGCTTTTGTTTATAGGTGGTTATAAGTTGATTTCATGAAAATGTTGCCAGATCTTTTCTTGAAACGAATGCTTGTTATGCATTTTTTTAGCGCGATAAAGTCGTAATGATAATTCCGGTTGCCATTGTTCATCACCAGCAATCACCAATTGTTGGCTGGCTAATTCGGTCACTAAGCTAAATTCAGGGATCCAAGCAACACCTAAACCTTTTAACGCCATCATTTTTAAGCTATCTGCCATGGGAGACATCAGCATTTTATTAAAATTAACTTGCTGGCCTTTATTTTTAATTAGTTTACTGACAACACGGTCGAGGTAAATATTTTCTTGGTAGGCTAAATAAGGCACGCTACTTTTTGGCTGAGATAATTGATAAATGGCTTCACCTTGCTCGTTTGCCTGACAAACCGGTAATAACTTCACTTTGGCCAATAAAATGGAGTCATGGTGGAAGTCATCAAGTAATGGGTCGCTAAAGGCGAGTAAATAGTCACAATGGTTATGTTTGAGTAAGTTAGCACAATCGTCGGCATCAGCAATTTTAACTTGGGTATCAACAGTAAATGGCAGTTTATTGATGTGTTCAACGATAGAGGGAAATACGCCAATTGATAGCGTATGTGTTGCTGAAAATACTAATGGCGTGCGTAAGGTTTGCTGTTGCAGCTCTTCACTGAGTAAATCGAGTTCAACCAGAATGTTTTCTGCGCGTTTTAAAAATATCTCACCCGATAAGGTTAATTGCAGTGGTTGGTGTAAACGATTTACCACTTTGCAATTCAGTTTACTTTCCAGCGCTTTAATTCTTCGGCTAAAGGCTGGCTGGCTTACATGACGAATTTCCGCGGCTTTGGAAAAATTACGAGTTTGCGATAATACCACAAAATCTTTAAGCCATTTAGTTTCTATATTCATCTTGCCACTTTATTAGGGTCTGTTGAACTTTCAGTTTAAAACTCTGTTGCACTTGAAAAAGATGGCAATCGAGGCGCTTAATGTAATGTTTGGTTATTCCAAATGCAGATTAAGCAACAAAGAGTGACGCTTTTTCAAGGCAACCCGAAGGGCTATGGCTAATTTTCAACCTAACATCGTTGGAAATCGTTAAAGTAGAGTGACTACATAACACTCTTTTCGCCTTGTTATCTTGAAAATTAGTCAATAGCGGAGACTAAATTGAAAGGTCAACAGCCCCTAGAGTTTTTTACTAATTTTTTATTATGAATGACGAGTTTTTTTGTCTAAGTTTTCTGCCGCCATAATACCTAATTTATCAGCAGAAATAATATTTTTATCTTGCTCTAAATCTGGTAAGTCGGTAAAAAGACTGATAAATCATATTGGCTAGACAAAATAGACGGATAAACGATTTCCTCTATATTGTTTATATACTCGTAATTTTTAGCACTGTTTTTGGTTGAAAAAACATCAGTGATATCGCTGGGGTCTTGGTGAGCTAACAGCACAAATCATCAACTCTGCAGAATTAACTTGATTATCAATCACAGCATTAGTCTTGGCAATAAATTCTTATTCGACTAGACAGAGACCATAACAATGAATAAAAAATGGCAAGTTGACCACACCGCTGTTTAATGAGGGCGATGTAATAAGTATTACGCTAACAGCCGATGATGGTTTTGAACTTGAATCAATTTCCGGTTGTGAAGTCAGATTTTTACCGAGGATCACAGTGTCAGTTAATCAGTATTCTAATTAAAAAAATCCAATAGGTTAAACGAGCTGATCAGTATCTCATTAGGATGTGGATACTTCTTAGCTCGTTACTTTATCGTTGAGGATTCAAGTGAAGACATCGACTGCTTATGGGTAGCCTTTTTTTATTGAACGGAATTAAGTTATTTAAGGAGGTTGGTTAATCCTTTTGATACTTAGGGTGTAATTTTAAATAATCACACCAAACACTAAAATTAGAATGATTAAAACGTACATCTGTTGCGGTAAACCACCTAGATGTCTCTATTGCTTTGAGGCGAAAGAGTATCTTATGGCCGTCAATGGCGACATGACAAATTAAGTTCTCCATGGTGGCATTACTGACTTGTACCTCGGAAAAACCTTTGACGTTACGTTGATGTTTAACTGTTATTTTAGGCATAGCTAATGCGCTTGTAGAGAGTATTAGCAAAATGAAAAAAGCTAAGGCTTTACTGAGCATAATTCTGTTTTTTTAAGTTATTTAGAAAATAATATTAAGTTTAGCATTGAAAGCCAATTAAGTGTCTCCATAACTTATAACAACGCAGTAATTTCATTCTAGTTATAGCAATTCAATTACAATATTATAAAAATATGCTCTATAGAAGCATTAACTCGAGATAAAACCATGGCTAATTTTGTAGCAATTAAAGCAGAAAAACATCAAAACCTTAAAGTTTCACAAAAACGAAACTTAGCACATGTTGCCAATCAGCATATCATTACTATTACTGCTGCTGAATACGCGCAAGCTTCAGCAAGTTTCCCTATTGTATTGGTAAAAAATCCAGACTCTCCACGTTACCGCAGTGTTGCTATGGTGGGTATGGAATCGGGTGAAAACTTATTTTACCAAGATGAAAAATGGTCAGCATTATCTGTTCCACAAAGTATTGGCATGACACCATTTGCCTTAGGTCTAGATCCTGACAAAGAAAACACCTTAACGGCTTGTGTTGATGTTGATAGTGAATTTGTTGGTGAAGATAAAGAATTAGCTTTATTTGAAGCTGAAGGTAAAGAGTCAGAGTTATTAACTAATGTGCAAAACTCTCTTGGTCGTTTATATGAAAATGAAAAAATGACAGAGAACTTCATTAAAGAGTTAGAAGAAAACGATTTACTACAAGAGCTTGAGTTAAAAATTGACTTAAGCACCGGAGAGAAGAAAAAACTGACCGGCCTTTTCACTATTAATGAAGATAAAATAAAAACATTAGCTGATGATAAAGTTTTAGATTTCCATAAACGTGGTTTATTTGTACCGATTTATGCAATGTTAGGTTCACTTGCACAAATGAATCGTTTAGTGCAACTTCGTAACCTTACGGGTAAAAATCAAATTGCTGGTATTCAAATTTCGCCATTAGCGAAAGAAGCAGCGAAAGAAGCCGTTGCTGAGACCGCTAAGAGTTAATGTAATTGTAAATTGATTGTTGGTTTATTATTAAATAAAAGGGGCTTTAGCCCCTTTTTTGTGCTTTTCTGTTAAAAAAAGTACGTTTTAATATTCCTGTACTGGTGCACCTGTGGTAATTTAGAGGCAGTAGTTGATTTATAATAATGAGAATAAGATGATCGATAAAAGTAAACTTTCTAAGGACATAGAAGAGCAGATACAAAGCTTAGCAAGTGATGTTTACATTCAAGTAGAAGAGAAATTAACTCATTTGATAACTGCTGCGGTTAAAGCTGAAATTAACCAAAATACCGATCAACAAAGTAAAGATATATCAGCAAAAGAACAATCATTACAGCAACAATTTTCTGAAAAACAGCAGCTACAAGCGGAAGAGATTGCAAAACTTAAGCAAGCGTTAGCAGAAAAACAAGCCGATGAAGAAACAACTAAACAGAACTTTCAAGTAGAGCTCACTCAAAATACCATTAATTTTACCGAGACCATAGAGCGCATAGAAAACGAACTCTCCAAGACAAAACAGCACAGTACTCAACAGCATGTCGAAAAGCAAAGTAGTGACTATAAATTAGAAGAGAAACTACTCGATATTGAACAAAATTTAAATGATAAAACTCAAGAAGTTGATGGCTTAAATGGCCGTATCATGGTGTTAACAGAACAAGAGCAAAGCTTAACTAAGCAACTTACTGCGGCTAAAGAGAAAATTCACGCCAGTGAAGTACAACAAAGCGAAGCTATCTCAGTTATTAAAGCTCAAACAGAAGCGTCAACTAAGCAGCAACTTGATGCGTTAACTGAACAGCTTCAGCTAAGTGGGCAGCAGCAAAGCGAAACTGTGACCGCCATTAAAGCTCAAGCTGCAGCCTCAGCCAAGCAACAAATGGATGTTTTTTCAGAAAAACTGCAACACGCTCAGAATGAAATTAGCCATGCTAAAGCTGAAGCTGCAGCCTCAGCCAAGCAACAAATGGATGTTTTTTCAGAAAAGCTGCAGCACACTCAGAATGAAATTAGCCATGCTAAAGCTGAAGCGCAACAAAGTAATGAGAAAATCGCCGAGGGGTTACAGCAAAAAATCACCCACTTAAACGAGCAAATTAAACAAGAGCAAAACGGTAAGGCCGAATTGCAACAACAGTTATCAGCCCAGCAAAAGGTTATTGATACTGAGCAAGATAAAAACAAACAAACTGAACGGAAAAGCTCCGATTTTCAGGCACAAGTGGTCAAATTAGCTGAGCAAGCGGAACAAAAAAACTCAGACTATCAGGCACAATTAGCTAAGCTTAAAGAGAAAACTGCGCAACAAGTATCAGACCATCAGATAGAAATCACTAAGTTAAATGGACAAGTCGCCAGAGAGCAGCAAGGTCAGCTTGATGAAATAAAAGTCATGAATGCCGCGACTGAAGAAGCCAAACAATTACAAGAAATGGCGCAACAAAAAATTATTGAATTAGATAAAGCGAATGCGCAACTAAATCAGCAAATCGCCACTGAACAAAATGATATTAAATTATATCAGCAGGAGGTTGCTGTGCTTAATGAGCAAGTTAAGGTTGCGCAAGAGGGGCAAGAAAACATATTAAATCGTTTTAATAGTAATCGTGATAAGCAAGAACTAGAAAATAACAAGGTGAGAGAAACCATTAAGTTCTTGCGTGATGAGAATCATGAACTTATCGGTGCTAATGGTGAGCAAGCGAATAAGTTCACCGAAGAAATCCATGAGCTAGAACATAAATTAACCGAATATCGTTTGAAATTCGAGTATGCTCAAAAACAATTAACCAGTTAATTGTTTCGATATCTATACCCGTTGCCAATCAAGATACATGTTTCAGAGTGCTTGAGCAATTTCAATTCAAGGTGCTGTGATGAAATAATGGTTATTCCATTATAAATCACAGCAACGATGAAGTGATGTTGCTCAAGCGCTTCTTCGATGGGTTTAAAATGACTTTATACCGCGTTAAATAATCAAAGCATAGAATGACTATGTTTTAATTATTATCCTTGCCTAAAGTCCTTTAAATTCCCACTGAAATCCTGCACTTTGAGTGGTAACGGGTATACAAACCCGTCAAGACAATACCAAGCTTATTCGCATTTTGAATGAGCTTGGGTATAATCCAGTTAATTATTGCAACTGAGTACATACCCAAGTGGCTATTCACCTTCCTTTCGCCAAGTTAAGTCATTGGCACCAAATTGCTTTTTCTGCGGCTTTACTTGAGCGCATGTTACCTAATTATCAAATGTTTAGTGAAGCTGCTGATTTTGGTAATGCGAAAGTTTTACGTAATCAACTCGATATTCTTTGGCAATGGCTTGATAACAGTCAAACAGTGAAAATTAATAGTGATGCTCAGCTACTCAAGTTAGAAGCTGAAACTCCGGACCCTGAAGCGTTTGATTTTTTCGGTGTCTTCCCTGCATTAGATGCCTGTATGGCGTTATCGGCTATGTGGCAATTAATGCAAGTTAAGCCAGCAAAGAAACAGAAAGCAGCAGAAATTGATATTGACGATATCCAAAGTATCAGCCGCCTGTCTTACAATAGTGTTAGTTATTATGTTGAATTACTTTTACTTGAAGAAGCCGGTGAGGCTAATGATGGTACTCAACATGATGCCTCAGAAGAGCTTGTTATCACGCTAGAGAAAATTAATGAGCATCCACTGATGCAATGGGAAAAAGACACACAAAATGAGTTGTTCGATTTCCTAAAATTTGCCGCTGCCGATAAACGTACCTGCAAGTTAGCTAGAAAGATGAGTTTATCTGAAGGTTTATCTAATTTGGGTATAGAAATCGTTTAGTTCTAGAAAAATCACAGAAAAAATAATAATCATATAGGAAGTTTTTATGAAGTTACTCAGTAGGACATTGTTTTCAGTAACACTAATTTTGTCTTTAGCTGTTTCTGCACAAGCCAGCAGCATAGCTGAAAAAAACATTAAAATTGAACAAGCTATTAGCAAAGCAATGGATACCTTTCAGGTGCCCGGTGTAGCTGTTGCTATTGTTAAAAACAACAAGGTGGTGATGAGTAAAGGTTTTGGTGTTATTGAGCATGGCAAGTCGGCTAAAGTTACCGCTGATACCTTATTCGGCATAGCTTCTAATACCAAAGCAATGACAGCCGCATTATTGGCTAGCTTGGTCGATGAAGGTAAGTTGACCTGGCAAACTAAAGTCATCGATGTTATTCCTGAATTTCAAATGCCTGACGCTTATGTCACCCGTGAATTCACCATTATAGATTTGTTAGCGCACAACTCAGGTTTAGGCTTAGGTGCCGGTGATTTGATGATTTGGCCACATACTAGTTTAACCAACGCCGATATTCTTAAGGGCTTAAAATATTTACCGGAAGTATCGAGCTTTCGTAGTGAGTTTGCTTACGATAACTTAATGTATATTCTTGCCGGTGAAGTGATTACTCGTGTTACGGGTCAGCCTTGGCAAGAGGTTATCCAACAGCGTATTTTTTCTCCACTTGGTATGGATAATACCCGAGCGACGTATTCATTGATTGAGAAAGAAAATGAAAATGTTGCCAGAGCGCATGTTCCACTTAACGGTAAGTTAAATGTAGTTGGCGGTAATTTCTTAGAAAAATTTTCATCGGCAGGCTCAGTTGCTTCAAGTGTGCATGATATGAGTTTTTGGTTGCAAGCGCAGCTTAATCAAGGGGCGTACGGCGATATCCTTGATGCTGACTTAGTTGATGAAGGTAGTGTTGATGGCAATGCATCACGTTTGTTTTCAGCCAAGCAAAGCCGAGCAATGTGGCAGCCGCGCACCTTGCTCTCTGTTTCGGATAAAGCGACCCAACAAGATAAAACCCATTTTTCTGCCTACGGTTTAGGCTGGTTTATGAAAGATTACCATGGTGTTAAGTTAATTCATCACAGTGGTGGCATTTTAGGTATGGTCTCTAAAGTGGTATTAGTACCAGAAGAAGACCTTGCTATGGTGATTCTAACCAATCAGCAATCAGGTTATGCTTTTAATGCCATCTATTTACAAATTTTAAATGAATACCTTGAGTTACCTGAAAAAGATTGGATCGCTTATTATCATGATAAGCAGAAAAAAAATAAGACCAAAGAAGCAAATCGTTTAGAAAAAATGGCAGACTCGGTAAACAAAAATGCCAGTCACTCACTTGTACTCGCTGAATATGCGCAGACTTATGTTGATAATTGGTATGGCGAAATTCATATTAGCTTTAAAAATAATAAACTGCATATGCAATTTGGCAATACTGCGGCGTTAAAAGGCACGCTAGAGCATTATCAGCATAATACGTTTATTGTCCGTTGGCATGATAGAACCCTTGAGGCTGATGCTTTTGTTAACTTTAACTTAAATGCAGAAGGTAATATTAGCTACGCCACCATGAAAGCGGTATCGCGGGCGACCGATTTTAGTTTTGATTTTCAGGACTTAAAACTAGTGCCTAAAAAATAACTAAATAGTTATTTTATCAATAAAAAAGCAGTGCTATCGGCACTGCTTTTTTAGTTTTTATTTATCAACATTAGTTGGGTTAAACCGAGCAATTATTGATACGCTGTTAGCGCAGGTATTGTGTTTTAGCTTGTCGTTTATGAATAACATTATTGATATCTAACTGGTCGTATTCATCCGATGCTTTTACCTTGGCACCCTCATGTTTTAATAACCAGAGTTTACGTTCAATACCACCTGCATAACCAGTTAAAGAGCCATCACCACCAATCACCCGGTGACAAGGGACAATTAAGGTTATAGGGTTGCGACCATTAGCACCTCCAACAGCTTGAGAAGCCTTCGGTTTATTGAGCATTTTGGCTATGTCACCGTAGGACTTTACGGCACCAAAAGGAATTTCTGTTAGACAGTTCCATACCGATTGCTGAAATGGCGTGCCTTGGGGGTCAAGTTGTACGGTAAAAACCTGACGTTGTCCGGAAAAGTATTCCGTTAATTGTTGCTTACACAAATCTGTGATGTCATTAGTTTTGCTATCAGCTTTATTATTGGCAGAAGCGTCATCGCCGCAAACCTTATCACCGCAAACTTTATTGCCACAGAAAATGGCTTGGCAGATACCTTGCTCAGTTGCCATAAATTCAAATAAACCTAACGGCGTGTCGAGATAGTCAATAAACATACTTGTTGTCCCCATAAGTGAACTCCATTTTGTAATCAATTATGCCAATTAATTACAGCAATTAATTACAGCAATTAATTATTTCAACTTATTTTTACAAATAACGAAATTAGCCTTGATATTGATAAAGTTGATAGACCACCTGACCGGTGACTTTTTCTTTTAGTAATTGCCAATTCGCTGGTATAACCTGCGTACTTTCGGCTTCCATCTCAACATAAATAAGAGCTTCTTCGGCCAAGCCATAGCTATTTAATAATTGTGCGGCTTGCTCTACTAGTTGCTTTCTAAAAGGAGGGTCGAGAAAAACTAAATCAAAGGGGAGTTCTGTGTTTGCCGCTTGCTCTGCTTTAAGCGGACCTTCTTTTAGAAACGAAAGTGCATCACTATTAATAACAGTGACGTTATCAGCTTTAAGTAGCTCCTTATTGGCTTGTAGTTGCTTAGCTGCCGCTCTATGTATTTCTACCAAAGTTACTTGGGCGGCACCGCGTGACAAAGCTTCAAAACCTAAGCCACCAGAGCCAGCAAAGCAATCTAAGCAATTAGCTTGATTAATGTAGGGCATTAGCCAATTAAAGACAGTTTCTTTAACCCTATCGGTTGTTGGTCGTAAACCCTCAGCCATTAATACCGGTAATTTCCGGCCTTTATGTATACCAGAAATAATACGGATCTTGCCGCTAGGTTTACCGTGACCCACCCCTAGAGGGGGCTTTTTATTATGTTGTTTTTTTGCTTGTTTCATATCACTGACAATTTTGCTATTAAGTGCTAATATAGCACCAATTTTATCCTTGTTTGGCCTTTATACCAAGTAGATTAATTAATCCAATTGGTATTACCCCAAACAAATTCATGCTGTAAATACCAATCGGACTAATGAACTGACCACTTAGCGAGAATTAAAAGGCTTAGAGGCAAGGTATTGATTGAAGAGAATGGTTATTCCCTTGTCAAAATCAATAACGCCGCATGTAAGCCTTTTAAACTCGCCCTTCGGGAATTCGTTAGCAAACTGATAACGTCACAAAATGAATGAAATATAGAATAACTATGTTTAACTCATTTTGTTTGTTCTAAGCTCACTAACGTAGTTCTAAGTTGGTCAGTTAATTAATCCGTTTGGTATAACATATTAGGTAGCTAAAAGTGTCGAAGAAAAAAGGTATGTTGTCTTGGTTTGGCTTTGGTAAAAAAGCCAAGCAAGCGAGCGTTGAAGAAAGCACAGAAGAAACCCTAGCAGTCAATAGTAAAGAGCTTCTTCCCTCCACCGAACCTGAGCAACAATCTGTCGCTGAGCCTGTAGAACAACAAGATCAGAAAATAGTCGAGCCAATTGTAGAGCAGGGCAGCGTTCAAACAAGCGAACAGTTAAACGAGCACTCAGTTGGACTTGAAACCGAACAAACAGTGGTACAACTTCCTGAGCAAGTTGCCGAGCAAGAAACTATCAGCCCGGCTGTCGATGATGAAGCTCTCAATATCCAAGATAATAATATTGAGATTGCTGAGCCGATAGTTGTTGAATCAAGCACAGAGCCAGTACTTGCGCCTGAAGCTAAAGAAATAATTCCAGCTGTTAAAACTGAAACAACCAGTGACGTGGCGAGTGACTTAGTCAGTGAAGAGTTGCCTGAGGCCAAGTTATTAGCCGAAATGGCAGCAGCTGAGCAAGTTGCAGAGGTTGCTGAAGTTGAGCCAGAAAACGAGTTAGCATTAGATTCTGAAGCACAAGCAGACAGCCCAGTTTCTCTTGCAGCGGAAGACGTGGTCGAAGTTAAAGTTGAGCCTAGCGTTGCAGCAAAATCTGAAGAAAAAGCTGAAACTAAGCTGGGTTTCTTTGCTCGCTTAAAACAAGGTTTAAGCAAAACTAGACAAAATTTAGGTGGCGGCTTAATTGACTTGTTTCGCGGTAAACAAATTGACGATGACTTGTTTGAAGAATTAGAAACGCATTTGTTATTGGCCGATGTTGGTGTTGAAACCACCATGAAAATTATCGATTCATTAACGCAAAGTGCGAGTCGAAAACAGCTAAAAGATGCTTCAGCCTTATATGATTTACTTAAAATAGAATTAAAGAAAACCATTGTTAACGTAAGTCAGCCTTTAGTTATCCCTGAGGGTGATGGTCCTTTTGTCATCCTAATGGTTGGCGTAAATGGGGTTGGTAAAACCACCACCATAGGTAAACTTGCTAAGCAATTTCAAGCACAAGGCAAATCAGTAATGCTAGCTGCAGGTGATACTTTTAGAGCGGCAGCCGTTGAGCAATTACAAGTTTGGGGTGATCGCAATGATGTTCCTGTTATTGCCCAGCACACCGGAGCTGACAGTGCTTCGGTTATTTTTGATGCCATTAGTGCGGCAAAGGCACGTAAAGTTGATGTCCTTATTGCTGATACTGCTGGTCGTTTACAAAATAAAGCCCACTTGATGGAAGAGTTGAAAAAAGTCGTCCGGGTGATGAAGAAATTAGACGTTAATGCCCCGCATGAAGTGATGTTAACCCTTGATGCTGGCACAGGGCAAAATGCCTTAAGTCAAACCAAGTTGTTTGATGAAGCTGTCGGATTAACGGGATTAACCATAACTAAGCTAGATGGTACCGCTAAAGGTGGTGTTGTCTTTGCTATTGCCGATAAACACAATATCCCTATTAGATATTTAGGTGTAGGTGAAGGCATAGATGATTTAAGACCCTTTAATGGCGATGACTACATCGAGGCAATTTTTAGTAAATAAATATAAATTGATACTCAAGCCACTGCACAGTAATGAATTGCTTAGCAATATCGAGCAAGCATGTTGAAGTCGTTTGAGTATTCTAGGGTAATTGTGCTAAGTTAGCCTGCTAACCACGGCGAAATATAAAAATAATATGATTAATTTCAATAAGGTAAATAAAACCTATCCAGGCGGTTTTCTGGCATTAAAACAAGTGAGTTTTAGCCTGGAAAGCGGTGAGATGGCGTTTTTAACCGGCCATTCAGGTGCAGGTAAAAGTACCTTGTTAAAATTAATCTCCTTAATGGAAAAACCTAGCTCTGGCAGCATCCAAGTAAATCATACCGAACTAGCCGATATTCAATACAAACAAGTACCTTATGTACGTCGTGGTATAGGTATGATTTTTCAAAGTCATAACTTACTAAAAGACCGCACTGTTTTTGATAATGTCGCGCTACCTTTAATTATCGAAGGTGTTAGTCACAAAGAAATCAAAAAGCGTGTTGCTACTGCATTAGATAAAGTGCATTTATCGGCTAAGTTAAAATGTTATCCACATATGCTTTCTGGCGGTGAACAACAGCGTGTTGGTATTGCCCGCGCCATAGTTAACAAACCACCTATTCTGCTGGCTGATGAACCAACCGGTAACTTAGATCCCAAATTATCCCTAGATATTATTCGCTTATTTGAAGAGTTTAATGCCGCAGGTGTCACTGTGTTAATTGCTACCCATGACTTAGGTTTAATTGCCCGAATGAAATACCGCACCCTGACTCTGAAAGAGGGCACCATGATTAATGATGGTATTGTTGACGGCCTACAAGCACAGGGGGCTACTGATGAGCAATATTCATAGTAGTGGTTTAAAAGCACGTTCAAGCTTATTGACGCGGATTTTAACCTTACCCATACGACATGTTCAGCAAGCAATAGGTAGTTTAGGGGATTTATGGCGTACACCTTTTACTACCGTGATGACTATTTTTGTTTTAGGTATCAGTTTGGCATTGCCAGCAACCCTGCACCTTTTTGTTAAGAACGCTGAGCAAGTTAGTGAACAATGGGACAGCGCCTCACAAATCACCTTATTTCTAAAGCTATCAACCAGTGAGAGAAGCGCACAAAATCTGGTAAAGCGCATCAGTCTTTATAACGACGTCGCCGAAGTACGTTATATTTCCGCCGTTCAAGCATTAAAATAATTTAAAATTTTATCGGGTTTTGGCCAGTCACTGGAATATTTAGATA